>JAHZJR010000083.1 GCA_022600805.1 Pseudomonadota bacterium | reverse complement strand
AGTCTTTAGGTTGAGAGCTTCTACTGTCCCATCGTATCTTAGTTTAAGACTACGATATTCATTTCTCGCTCTCTCTATTGTGTCTCGGTACGTAACCATATCTCGGGTACGTGTCTTGTGGGTTTCCACAAATTGCTCAAGTTGTAGGAGGACTTTGATTAAATCATTGTCCTCCTTTGCTTTGTTAGCTAACTCACCTATCACCCAGTAAAGGTTGTTTATGTCAGCACTAATCAATAGGTCATCTTTAATACTCATCTATTTTTATTACGTGGATTACTGCGTTTCTTTTGTGGTGCATTATCATAGCTATACGAGCCTCTTCAATAGTCTCAAAGTCTTGCTTATAGTTAGTTAACTCACCTTCCCATTCTACTGTGTACTTGTACTTACTCATAGTTCAGTTTCTATTATATGAATTTGTGCATCAACGTAAGCACCGCTAAAGAGATACATCATTTCTTTTGATGTATCAATTGTTCTCTCATAATGCTTAAGACCACTATGGTCTTCAGCAAACTTAACCACAAGTCTATTCTTGTAATCAAGTGCATTCCTTTTTGTTTCAAAGGTCTTTACTTTTACATCACAATCTCTATCGTAGATGTATACTAAGGTGTATAGTTTCATATCTGCTCTATTAAAAATTCATCGGTCTTTACATACTTACTACCCGATGTGGTAACACTCAAGATGTTATCGGGGATAAGTGCCGTGTAGCGTTTACGATTGTTGTCCCACACTGTGAGTACACTTGGGCTACTCTGCCCAGTGCCTTTAACAAACTTTGCTACTCCGAAGCGACCATTAATCTTGGTTACTTCTCCGTTCTTCTTACGATACTCAGCACCGAAGATAGTTCCTTTGCTTTGTAGTTCTGCGACTACCTCATTGAAATACTTAATCATTTCTCTTAATTTTTGTGCAAGTTAATACTTAATTCCTAAACCACCAAGAGTAGATGGAGATTTTTTTCTCCACCCACTTTCTCAGTCTTCTCATCACGCTCTTAGTTTATTGATTAATTCCTCTACCACATCCTCTACAATCTCAGTGATATCTACTGGGTATCCTTGAGCCTCCGTAGTGCTTGTGAAGTTTTCTATCTCACCCTTTACAAGTTCCTGCAAAGTATCTCGGTTCTCAATCTCCTGCATCACAAGGTCAAAGACAGTATCAGCAACCTCTTCATAGTCTATATCAATATCAAGGTCGCTCTTAATATCGTCAATATCGTAGTACGCTATGTCTCGGATTCTATCATCCAAATCCCACTCTGATACCTTGTCCTCTACCTCATACTTAAGTTCACTCAAGCTACCATCAAGGCTCTCCAACTTTTCATCTGCATCCTCGTGTGATGCATATAAGTAGTCCAACTTCTGTTGTAGGGTGTTTAGTTGTACCTCTAAGGCAAACTTCTCTTCATTGATTCCTAACCAATCTCTTAATACATTTTTCATAATTACTCTATTTCTAATATTAAACATAACTTCTCATAAATTTCTTGTCCGCTCTGACTCATTCGGTCATAGTCCCAGCCTAAGTCAATCACTAAATCTTTAATGTCTGCTATCATAATTTCTATTTATATATTACTTTCTATATCATAACCATACACAGCGACCTGTCCGCTATGGAATAGGTACTCCATATGTTTGTAGACCTTTGTCGCTCTCGGTCTTTTGCAATGCTTAATGGCGTGTATATTTCTCGCACCATCAACGCTTTCTTTTGTGTAAAAAATATATCTCCACATAGTATTAATTATTAAAATAATTATCTGTTCTCATTGCTCCATCACTTATGGCTTGTCGGTATGCTACCTCTTGCACATTATAATTGTCCATAGGCGTTTGTCTTTGTGCGAACTCGTTTATAACGATGTCCATCATTAGTTGTTGTTCGCTATCCGTTGGGTAAAAACTTGCTCTCATTATTCTGCGTCTTCAATTTCCGTTATTTCAAATCTGTGCGTATCTGCTACCTCTATAATATCAATGTCTCCATCGTACATAGCCTCTAACAAATACTCCTCACTATCTGGACCCCATAGAGTTACCCTGCGGTTTACTCTTACCTTTACTGTGGCTTCTATCCACACATTTCCAATCTGTTCCATATCAATCTATTATTAGTGTTGTAGTATTTTCACATCTTTATTTCCCTTGCCTAACAACCCACTGCATAAACCACACTTGGCGCAGTTAGATTTGTAACCCGCCTCTTTACTCGCTGGGCAACTCACGGCTTTCTCATCACCACGTTCCGTAGCTATAAAGGAACGGTACTCTTTAGTCGTAGCGGTATCTGCTTCCTCTTGGCTGTGTGTACTCGCCATAAACCATTTGCCGTAGTCCTTCGCCCAATCCTTGGACCATTGGTGTGTATATCCTGTCCAAGACTTTGCAACCATACTCATAGACTCCACGAGGTGCTTAGGCATTAACGATGGCTCACCATAAGTACCAAATCGTACATAGGTATCATAGCACATATCGTTTACAGCCCTCATCTTGTCATCATCTAAGGGCGTAAGGTCTTGTAGCTTTACGCTACGCAGTAAGGACAAGAATCCTACATACTGTTGGAACTTGTGCGTATAGCACCCACCATTACCATTGCCCATACTAAATGGGCAGTCAAGGCAGTTGCTACCATCTAAAGCGAAGAACTTCTTCATACCGAATCCTTTGCTCGTACTCGCCAGTACCCATTGCTCTTGGCT
>JAHZJR010000084.1 GCA_022600805.1 Pseudomonadota bacterium | reverse complement strand
CATCATATGCTGGGAAAGACTTACAGGCTGCATCGGAGGAGTTTAAAAAGAACCTAAAACGATTCAGCGATAATGAGCACAATAAAAGTATTAGGAATAACGCGGGCAAATTTTTCAACTCTGTCGCTGATGGGATTGGAGTGGTGGCGGAGGTAATAGGAAAAGTGATAGGGGCAGTCGTTTTTGGACCTCTCCTTGGCGCCGCTTGGCTCCTTAATGAGGCTAATGAAAGAAGAAAAGACTGGAAAGAGGCGCGCATACAGGATAATGCGATCATCGCTCAGCAAAAGGCTGTAGAGGCTAGAGAGTTAGCTCGGAGTAGACTCGAGAAGCACCCTGAGCGTGTTGAAAGAGTACTCTCTACTAAAGAAGCTAAAATAGCACAAGCTGTTGTGGAAGCTATGCAAAGGAAGGAGAGAACGGATGCTGCAAGAGAAGCTGCTGCAGCAGCTAAGGCTGCAAAAGCCGCTGCTGCAGACTCGTCTCCCAAATCAGGAGTCTGGCAACGGTTACGACTAGGGCTCTTCAAACCGGACAAAGCAGCTGAAGAAGGCATAATAGCCAAAGCACATGAAGCGCTAGCAGATCAAGCTCTAACCGGGCTGTCTGATAAAGAAATCTTGGATTGGGAAGATATGACCTACTTTGATGCTAAAGGGGTTGCTATTCTAGATGCTGACAGCGTAAAGGCACTGGATGGTCAGGATTTATACTCAAAAGATGGCGAAGGGCATAAACTTCTCTTTAAAAAAGGCCAATTCGAGCCCACTTATAATGCGGTTGCAGCAGGTAACGTTAGGCCTACTTTTGGGTCAGATGGTGGATTCTATCAGCTGGTGGAGGGTGTTACTTACTATGATGCCAGCGGAAATGAGATTAGTTCGGAATACGATGATATGAACTATATGGATATATATAATGAAAAGGGCGATAAGCTTCGCGACGGAGAGAAGTACGAGGCAGCTTTAAAGGCAGCTTCAGAAGGGCTAGATGAGGAGAGCTGGGCTGACAAGTGGCGGGTTAACCCTGAAGACGACAAAGATGATGGACCTAAATCCGGCATATAGTTAGTCACTAGCTTCATCCATAACGCAGGCGCAGTTAGCCTGCGTTTTTATTTGCAAAGATTGAACGCGAACCTATTGACAATTAATTGGGCACATAGTATTATTGTTGAGTGTTAAATAATTGTAATAGGGGAATGACTATGACTAAGACAACAAGCAGCTCAACATTAAATCAAGAAGCGGCAGCGCATGAAGCACACCAAGAAGCAGTAGCGCAAACACGGTTGCAACAGCTTCGAGGCGTAGTACTCTCAGTGCTTTCTTCGCCAGTTAGGCTTGCTACATATGTTGGTAGTGCACTTATGGGTGCTTTAACGGGCTTAATGAATATGTTCAAGCCAGCCCCTTCATCGCCTACTGATGATGTGGTAGACGAGCTTCTTGACCTAGGCGTCCCGAGTGGTTTACCTGAGGCAGAGCCTATCGAAGCTGCTGAAGAAGCTGCTGTGGCTTCAGCGATTGCAGCATCTCTTGCAGCCAAAGAAGCTGAGGATGCAGTCAAAGAAGCCAAAGAAGCTGCTACGGCCTTAGCGCTTGTAGCCTCTCTTGCAGCCAAAGAAGCTGAGGATGCAGTCAAAGAAGCCAAAGAAGCTGAAGAGGCCTTAGCGCTTGTAGCCTCTCTTGAAGACGAAGAAGCTGAAGAGGCCTTAGCGCTTGTAGCCTCTCTTGAAGACGAAGACGCTGCTACGGCCTTAGCGATTGCAGCATCTCTTGCAGCCAAAGAAGCTGAGGATGCCTTAGCGTTAGAGCAAGCAGAAGATTTATGTGATGCCTTCACGCTGGCATCAGAATTAGCACCAGCTGATTCTTCAGAGTTAGGTGATGATACTGCTGCAGACTATGACGGTGATGATGAGTCTGATTCAGAAATTGAAGCAGAAGTGCCAAATAATACGGTAGCACGAGTGGCTGCTGTTGCGGGTACTGCTGCCCTGGCAGGTTTGGCTGCTTATACTGTGTTCGGAGCAGAAGATGGTCCGGCTGGCGTTATTCGAGCTATCCCAGGTTATGTGGCAGGTGATGCGGTTGAAGGGGTGGCTAGAGGTGCAGAGGCGCTTCGTCAGGATGCGCAGGTGCTTCTCGATACAACTGTTGTTCCTTATGCGAGCACTGGATTAAAGAATGCAGCTTTGTTGCTGGGCACATTAGGAGATGTTGCAGTGGGTGGCTTAAGTAGCTCCCTGATAGGTCTAGGCGCTATATATGGTGTGACAGCTAGTGCTATGTCAGCAACTGCAGGTCATATCGGTGACGCAGCAGTCTTGCTAGGTAATAAGGTGCAGGCGGATGCGACATCACTAGCGACTCAACTGTCTAATGCCTTTTTTCCAGATGTTGGGGCCGTAGGAGATGCACTTAACGACATAGCAAAAAAGAATCTTGCACTAGGAGGTTAACGTTAAGTTGTAACTTTAGTTCCACAAAAAAACGCAGGCGCAGTTAGCCTGCGTTTTTATTTGTAAAGATTTAATCTACTTCAATTTCAATCTGCCATTTTCGCTCTGCGCATGAGTGTCTGCTTAAAGCCGGATGCTTTTCCTTCTCTCGCTTGGCGGGCTAATCTATGCACACAACCTGTCATGCCCGCGTAAGGCGGGCATCCATAATGTACGTCGTTGCGAACCCGAGCTTCGCGAGTGGTGTGGCAAACCAGCGCTCTTAAAAGCCACTAGATTGCTTTGTCCTGCCACGCTGCGCTCGCAGTCCTCGCAAACTGACGTATCCCCACGAAATGCTTTTAAAT
>JAHZJR010000014.1 GCA_022600805.1 Pseudomonadota bacterium | reverse complement strand
CTTGTTGCTCAGCAATCGAGCGCACTTGGTCAATATTTTGATCCACCACTTGGGCCAATCCTTCCATTAATTGCTGTCGATAGGCTTCATAATTAACCGATTTAACCAGTCTAGTCGCTCTTTCCAAAAATAAGGTCTTACCCTCAATCGTGTCAAAGTCAACTTCTGCTTGAAGATGATCGAACAAAAATTGAGATAATGTCTGAGCTTGAGCAATGCGTTGCTCGAAAGCCTTAGCCGACTCTTTTTTGACTAATGAATCTGGATCTTCTCCATCTGGTAAAAATAAAAATTTAAAAGTTGTGCCCGCTTTTACTACTGATAAAGCGATTTCTAAAGCTTTCCAGGCAGCAGCATGACCCGCTGCGTCGCCGTCAAAACAAAATACAACAACATTAGTCGTTCGTATTAAAATTTGCAAATGCTCAATGCTCGTTGCTGTACCAAGCGTGGCAACCACTTTTGTAATGCCTGCTTGATGAAGTGCCACTACGTCCATATAACCTTCCACCACCAACATGTAATCCATAGATCTAGAATTTTTGCGTGCATGAAATAAGCCGTATAACTCTCTTGACTTGGAAAAAATAACACTTTCAGATGAGTTTAAGTATTTGGCTTTTGTATTTTTTTCAAAGGCCCTGCCACCAAAGGCAATAATATTGCCCTTGGCATTATGAATCGGAAACATCAGACGATCACGAAAGAAATCATAATCTCCATACTGACCCTCTTTCACCAAACCCAATGCTTTTAAATCGACTAATGCTTGCTCATTATCTTCAAAATGCAATAGCAAGTCTTTATTACTTGGCGTGGCAAAACCTAGTTCAAAGCGTTTGGCAATTTCGCCACTAATACCTCTAGATTTAGCATAATCTACCGCCTTAACTTTAGCTGGTGAATTACGCAATTGTGTCATGTAGAATTCGCCGACTTTTTTTGATAAGGCTCGATAACGCTCAATTCTTGGATCAACTGGTGTGGAGTTAGAATCATATTCAATCGTTAATCCACATTCAGTGGCAATTGTTTCAATCGCCTCGACAAAATCTAGATTGTCAAATTTTTGGATAAAACTAATGGCGCCACCACTCTCACCGCACTTAAAACAATGATAAAATTGTTTGTGAGCATTTACAGCAAAATTTCGGTTTTTACCTCCGTGAAATGGACAAGGCGCACGATAATCACTGCCAGATTTTTTAAGAGGCACGCGCTTATTGATCAAATCAACAATGTCGATTTGATTAGGAAGATCGTCAATAAAGCTCTGACTAATATAAGGCATAAATCATATTTTAATGAATAACCAACAATTTTATCATCCTAAATTTTTACCAACTTGGCTACTCATCGGCTTGATGAAGCTCGGCGCTAAACTACCCTTTAAAGTGCAAATAATGATTGGCAAAATAATGGGATTAGCCTTGTATCCTCTACTAGGTCGCTTTAGAAAAATTGCTTTTATCAATATCTCTCGCTGCTTTCCCAATAAAAACAAATCAGAAGTAGAAATGCTGGTACGCCAAAACTTCGAATCTTTAGGTATTTCTATCTTTGAAACCGCCAATGCTTACTTTGCAACGGATGAAAAAGTTAATGCCATGTTAAGTATTCATAACGAACAACATTTAACCAAAGCCATTAATGACGGTCAAAGTGTCATTTTATTAGCTGCACATTTTATGCCGCTCATGCTAGGCTCTCGCGCCCTATTACTCAAACATCATATTGCCAATATTTATCGACCGCAAAACAATGCTTTATTCGATGAAGTCATGCGTCAAGGTTTCGTCAATAATGGCGCTACTATGATTAAAACTAAAGACACCAAATCTATGCTTAAAGCGATTAAAAATAAGCTGCCAATTTGGTATGCGCCAGATCAAGACTTGGGTTTAGACAAATGCATCTTTGCACCTTTTTTCGGCATTCAAACCGCAACAGTATCTGCCACCGCACGCCTTGCTAAAGGCGACAATACCGTCGTCATTCCCTACTTTTTTATTCGCAGTGAATCAGGCTATAGCATGAACTTTGACGCACCTATTGAAAACTATCCTGATTCGAACGCCAGCGTAAGTGCCACAATGACAAACCAAATTTTAGAAGCCCAAATTCTAAAATATCCCGAACAATATCTATGGATCCATAAGCGCTTTAAAACACGCCCTGAAGGTGAGAATGATTTTTATTAACTTATTTAGCCTAAGTATTAGAACAATTAATCAAATTAGCGTATAATCTACCCTTTATTATTTAAGTTTCAGAAATATTTATTATGTCAATTGATACACAAGCAATTATCAAAGAATACCAAACTACTGACGGAGATACCGGCTCTACTAACGTACAAGTCGCTTTATTAACAGCTCGCATCAAGCATTTAACAGAGCATTTCCAAACACATAAAAAAGACCACCATTCAAGAAGAGGTCTATTGCGTTTAGTTTCTCAACGTAAAAAATTATTGACATACCTTAAGGGTAAAAACGTGAACGCATACTCTGATTTGATTTCACGCCTAGGCCTAAGAAAATAATTTAAATTATTTTTCATAAAAGCCCCGTTTGGGGCTTTTTTTATGCCCACTCAATAGTAAAATCAAGATCATGGAACTATCGCCCACTTATCAAAAAATTAACGACCTATTTGAAAGGTCTAATCTGCTTTCTAAGCACTTAAACCTTGAGGAAAAACAAGGTCGTCTAGAAGAGGTGCTGCTGGAAATGGAAAACCCTGGCCTTTGGTCAAATCCCGAAGAGGCGCAACGATTAAGCCAAGAGAAGGTTAGGCTGGAAACTATTTGTCAGACATTCGACCAAGCAAACAATGTATTGAGTGATGCTAAAGAGTTGCTTGATATGGCACAAGCCGAAAATGATGAAGAAACTTCCCTGGGAGTACAAACTGACTTGCAATCTATCGAAGTTGCTATTGCCCGATTAGAATTTGAGCGCATGTTTAATGGTGATTTGGATGCTAATTCAGCTTATTTAGATATTCAATCAGGCTCAGGAGGCACAGAGGCACAAGATTGGGCAGAAATGTTGCTACGCATGTATTTGCGTTGGGGTGAGAAGCACAAATTCAAAGTCACCTTGATGGAGGCTTCTGCTGGTGAAGTAGCAGGCATTAAGTCTGCCACCATTCATATGCAGGGCGAGTATGCTTACGGCTGGCTTCGTAGTGAAATCGGCATTCATCGATTGGTTCGAAAATCGCCTTTTAATGCCAATGGAAAGCGTCACACCTCATTTTGCTCAGTGTTTGTCTCCCCTGAAGTCGACGACAATATCGATATTGACATCAACAAAGCCGATATCCGTATTGACACCTACCGTGCTAGTGGTGCAGGTGGTCAACATGTTAACAAAACGGATTCAGCTGTACGTATCACTCACTTACCCACTAATACTGTTGTGCAATGTCAAGATGGGCGCTCACAACATGCCAACAAAGATCAGGCAATGAAACAACTAAAATCCAAGCTTTACGAGCTTGAAATACAAAAGCGTAATAGTGAAAGTCAAGAGCTGGAAGATACAAAATCAGATATTGGTTGGGGACATCAAATTCGCTCTTATGTACTAGACCAATCTCGTATCAAAGATTTACGTACCGGAGTCGAATCATCTAACACAGGCGATGTACTTGATGGCAATTTAGATAAATTTATTGAGGCCAGTTTAAAAGCTGGTTATTAGTGGGTGGCCAATCTCGCCCATCACCTTTAACATTAGGAAGAAAAAAATGACAAATAAAACACAGACAAAACATTATGACATGATTGCAATTGGTGCCGGATCTGGTGGATTATCAGCAGTAGAAAGAGCATCCGAATACGGAAAAAAATGTGCTGTTATCGAAGTTAAAACCATTGGTGGCACTTGTGTTAATGTAGGCTGTGTGCCGAAAAAAGTTATGTGGTTTGCCGCAAATACTGCCACCCAAATTAACAGTGCTAAAGGCTTTGGCTTTGATGTGGAGTTAAAAAACTTTTCTTGGAAAGCGCTTAAAGAGGGTCGAGATAATTACATTAAAGGTATTACTACTTGGTACGATGGTTATCTTGAAGACTTAGGCATTGATTATATTCATGGTTTTGGAAAATTAGTTGATCAAAACACCGTCAGCGTTAATGACACACTCTACAGCGCCGATACCATTGTTCTCTCACCAGGTGGCGAGCCCACTGTGCCACATGTTGAAGGAGCAGAGTACGGGATTACTTCGGATGGTTTTTTTGCATTGGAAGCCTTACCCAAAAAAGTAGCTGTAATTGGCGGTGGCTATATTGGTGTTGAGCTTGCAGGTGTGCTTAACGCACTAGGATCAAGTGTCGATATATTTGGCAGATCTGAAAAACTATTACGTGGCTTTGATCCCATGATTCAAGATGCTCTAGATAAGGATTATACAAATCATGGCATCCAACTTCATCACAATACACAGATTGATAAAATCTCAAAAGATAAGACTATTCATACCAATAAAGGCGAATTTTCCGGCTATGATGTGATTATTTGGGCAGTGGGACGTGACCCAATGACCCAGCATTTAGGACTTGAAAATGCTGATGTTAATTGTGACCAGCGTGGCTTTATTCCAACTGATAAATTTCAAACAACCAATATTGATCATATTTTTGCATTAGGTGATGCAACTGGTCGAGCACCACTCACGCCTGTAGCGATTGCCGCTGGCAGAAGATTATCTGATCGACTATATAACAACATGACAGATCGTCATCTTAATTACGACAATATTGCCACTGTGGT
>JAHZJR010000013.1 GCA_022600805.1 Pseudomonadota bacterium | reverse complement strand
TAAATGCTCAGGGCGGTAACGCAAAAAACCAATAATACGCTCGTCAATTTGATTTTTATAAGCCCAGGCCGCCCAATCATCTAGATTGACATCTAGTTCATAATGGGAAAAACGATTAGCTAAAGGAGCTGGCATGGAATAAGTTACCCCGCGATCACCTTGGCGGTTTCCGGCGGCAAAAATAACCCAGCCATCTGGCACAATATAATCGCCCAAACGTCTATCTAAAATAAGCTGATAAGCTGCAGCAGAGACAGTTGGGGGTGCAGAGGTGATTTCGTCCAAAAACAAAATACCTTGTTTACCATGGCGCTTTTCATCGGGTAATAACGACGGGATTGACCAATCCACCAGCTTGCCATTCTTAAAAGGAATGCCGCGAAGATCACTCGGCTCCATTTGTGATAAGCGAATATCGATAATATCAACCTTATGAGCCTCGGCCACTTGAGAGATGATTTGAGACTTGCCAATGCCTGGCGCACCCCATAGCATAACTGGTGTGTGATGGCCATCAAAAACGGACTCAAATTCTTGGGTAAGGATTTTATTAACTTGCTCTGGACGCATAATAACTTGAAAAAAGGAAAATTGGCCATATTCTACCGTATTAGAAGATAAAATCCCTTAATATGACTACACCTAATTTAACCTCTGAAGAATTATGGAATTTCCCTTGTGATTATTCTGTTAAAGTTTTTGGAAAAACTTGCGATGAGCTACACACAACTGTGCGTACGATTGTAGAGCGCCATACTGATACAATCCACCCGAATAACATCACCAGCAAGCAGAGCTCCAAAGGTGGGTATGTTTCTATTACACTAAAAATCATTGCAACTAGTCGGGTTCAATTAGATGCAATGAATCAAGAATTGCAAGAGTGCGAACTGGTTGCTTACGTTTTATAAGCAAGTATGGAAATTATTGAGCTAGGTACTCAAGAGTATTTGTCAACTTGGCAAGCCATGAAAGATTTTACTAATGCTCGTCATGAAACAACAGATGATCAGTTATGGATAGTTGAGCATCCTCATGTTTTTACCCAAGGTATTGCAGGCAAGCCTGAGCATGCGCTTAATGTTGGCACCATACCTATTGTTAAAACAGATCGCGGCGGGCAAATTACCTATCACGGTCCTGGTCAGTTGGTTGTGTATTGTCTAATTGATTTAAAGCGTTTAGGTATAGGGGTTAAAAAAATAGTTTCTATCATTGAAACTTCAATTATTGACTTGCTGAATCTTTATCAAATTAAAGCACACCTACAGAGCGGCGCACCGGGCGTGTATGTCAATCATGCGAAAATTGCAGCCTTAGGTCTTAAAGTCAAACAAGGAAAAACTTACCACGGCCTTAGTTTAAACATAGATATGGACTTACAGCCTTTTTCACAAATTAACCCTTGCGGATACCAAGGATTGAAAGTAACACAAGTACAAGACTTAGCGGATAATAAGGTTTATTTTTCTAAGATTGCCAAGCAGTTGACACAACTGCTCACTCATCATATTACTCGTGCCCAATAATCACTCAACCGAACAAGAAATTGATATTAAGCATCTTAAGGGTGAATCTAAGGTATCGCGTCTTAAAATTAAGCCTGACTCTGAACGAATAGCTTTAAGAAAGCCTAGCTGGATCCGCATTAAACATCCAAGCGGATCAAAAGTGGACAAACTAAAAAGCACCTTAAGAGATCAGCGATTATTTACAGTCTGTGAAGAAGCCCAATGTCCGAACTTAGGTGAGTGTTTTAATCATGGCACGGCAACCTTTATGATCATGGGGCAGATTTGCACACGTCGTTGCCCTTTTTGCGATGTAGCACACGGAAAACCTAAAGCGCTTGATACAGACGAGCCTAAACATTTAGCTGACACCATTAAACAAATGCAACTTAAGTATGTGGTTATCACATCGGTTGATCGCGACGATTTGCGAGATGGCGGTGCCGATCACTTTAAACAGTGTATTGACGCCGTTAGAAAGCAAACACCTAATGTTAAAATTGAAATTTTAACCCCTGACTTTAGAGGGCGAGTAGATAAAGCGCTTGAGGTGTTTAAATCTTGCCCACCTGATGTGTTTAATCATAATCTAGAAACCGTGCCAAGTCTATATCCTAAGGTTCGTCCAGGCGCAAGTTATGAATACTCGCTTGAGCTATTAAAAGCTTTTAAGCAGCAACATCCGGGTGTTACAACAAAATCAGGCTTGATGCTTGGTGTTGGTGAGAGCGAAAAGCAAGTTATTGACGTCTTAAAAGATCTGCGTGCACATCAGGTTGATATGTTGACATTAGGTCAATATCTACAGCCTAGTAAGCATCATTTAGCAGTGGAAGCTTATATTCATCCAGATCAGTTTGATAAATACAAAAATATCGCAACAAAGCTTGGTTTTTCACAGGTTGCGAGTGGACCTATGGTCCGCTCTTCTTATCATGCAGATTTGCAAGCCGCAGGCGAAACCATAAGCTAATTATTTTTTCCTACAGATAGGCAAAAAAAAATACCGACATTAGTCGGTATTTTTTTTTATCTCAGACTTGTGTTTTAAACAAGCTTTTCTAATTACAAATCGTTCTTGTCTTCTTTTTTAAGCAAGCCATTGGTATCAATCTTTTCATCTTCAGAAGAGCTTTCAACAGCATCTGATTGCTTAGATTTTTTGGTTAATGCTGACTTAATCCAATGTTTAGGATCGGTATTTTTTTGACGATTCTTAGGCTTTTCCTCTTTATTGACATTGTACTTAGCATCCGAGTCAGTATCTCCTGGTAACAAGCCCATATTAACGGCAATATTTCGACAGGACTCTTCGCCAGCTGACAAGGTTCCCAATGGAATTACAATCAATGTCAAGATTGTTGAAATCAATACACCGAATAATAATGATATCGCCATACCTTGGAAAATAGGGTCAGAGAGAATAACACTAGAGCCACCAACTAGTGCAAATGCAGTAATCATAATTGGTCGAGTTCTTGATGCACAAGAGTTTATCACTGCATCAAAGAACGGCGTGCCTTTAGCATATTCTTGCACGGTAAAGTCAACCAAAAGAATGGAGTTACGCACAATGATACCCGCGAGAGCAATCCAGCCAATCATTGAGGTTGCGGTAAATTCAGCGCCTAATAACCAGTGCCCAGGCACAATGCCAAGTAGAGTTAATGGGATTGGCGCCATAATCACCGCAGGAATAATGAAATTACCAAACTGCCAAACAACCAGCATATAAATAACGACCAGCGCAACACCAAAGGCCATGCCCATATCGCGGAAAGTTTCAAAGGTAACCGTCCATTCTCCAGCCCATTGGAAGCCAGGAATGTTTTGATCTTTTGGCGGACCTAAGTATTCACCTTGAAGCTGAGTGCCGTCTAACGTTTGATATCTTAATAGTAAATCATCCACTGCAAACATGGCGTAAATTGGTGCGCTTAAACGGCCAATAGGTTCACCCAAAACATACTCAACATCCGCTAGATCTTTATGATAAATTAAATCATCTTGCTTTTTATAGCTAAATGATCCCAGTTCAGAGATAGGTATCATATTGCCATTTTGAGATGGCACTGGCAATTGTGTTAAGTATGATAGTTGTGAACGTTTTGTTAGTGGTACTTGCAGGCAAATACGAGAAGGCTCTAAGGCATTTTTTAGGCGAATAGTGCCTACATTAAAGCTACTCATAGCCATTGCCAATGTTTCTTTAATGGTCATTACGCTCACACCAAATCTTGAAGCCTTAGCAGTATCCACTTGGAAGTCTATCACAGGGTATTCATCACGCATTAGATTGTCAATATCTGTCATAGTGCCTGATTCGATAAATAACTCTGTTAAGTCATTTGCGAGCTTTCGACGCGTTTCTTTGTCTGGACCGTAAACCTCTGCAACTACTGGCCTTAAAACTGGCGGACCCGGTGGCATCTCTACTACAGCATAATCTGCACCAGCTCTTTCTGCGATAGATTTTAATAGACCGCGAGCTTCTAGTGCGATTTCATGACTAGAGCGAGAGCGATCTGCTTTTTCTGCTAGCTGAATTTGAAGCTCGCCGACAGATGAGGATTGGCGCAAATATGAATGCCTAACCAACCCATTAAAATCAAACGGTTTAGCAGTTCCAGAATAGGCCTGAATATCAACCACTTCGGGCACATTACGCAGCTCTTGAGCCATTAAATGTAGTGTTGATGCAGTATCTGATAAAGATGTGCCATCTGGCATATCTAATACCACACCAAATTCTGATTTATTATCCAGTGGCAGCATCTTAACAGGAACGGCTGTTGTGTAAAACATAGAGACAGCCAAGAAAAACACAACCACTAGGCCTAGTAAAAAACTCCAGCCGTAAGCAGATTTGTTGAACAGTGTAGAGATGGTTGAGTGGAAAAATGCAAACATTACTTTTGCTTCTTTCTCCTCTTTTTCATGCATCTTATGCAAAACGTTTAACGGCGGAACAAACTTCATGATGAAGTAAGGTGCAAATACAAAGGCTGCAAACAATGAAAACATCATTGCAACCGATCCTAGCACTGGTATTGGCGCCATGTAAGGCCCCATCATACCACTTACAGCTGCCATTGGTACAAGTGCCGCAACAACCGTAAAGGTTGCTAAAATTGTAGGATTTCCTACTTCACGTACTGCATCAATTGCTGTGCCAATGGTAATTTTCTGATCGATTAGCCAGCGTCTATAAATATTTTCGGTGACTACAATTGCATCATCTACCAAGATTCCAATCGAGAAGATGAGTGCAAACAAACTCACTCGGTCAATGGTCATGCCTAAAATCCAAGCAGAAAATATTGTCATTAGAAGCACCACTGGAATCACTAGTGTTACCACAAGTGCAGGACGCCAGCCCAATGCAAACCAAACCAATACGGTAACCGCACCGGTGGCAATAAATAATTTCTTAATTAGGGCGTTAACCTTATCTTTTGCAGATTTTCCATAATTTCGTGTAATGGCTATTTCTACATTATCTGGAATTAAGCGCCCTTTTAGCTCCTCTACTTTCGCCAAAATATTTTCAGCAACAGCGACACCATTAGAGCCAAATTTCTTTGCAATAGCAATGGTTACCGCCTGTTCGCCAGTTGCTTTTTGTCCTGTTTTATTAGCTTTACCTGTGTAATAGCTAACCATATGCTCGGTATCTTCAGGCGCATAATAAACATCCGCAACATCTCTAATATAGACTGGCTTGCCATCGTTAATAGCTACAACTAAATTTTCAATATCTTCAACCTTAGTAAAGAAGTTACCAGAATAGACTTCCATATTGTAGCCATTTAGCTCAATATTACCCGTATGTTCACGAACATTCGCATTGCCGACAGTGCCTGCTATTTGCTGAATAGAAACACCATAACCTGCCAAACGACCTGGATAAGCATCAATATGGAAAATCTCCTTACGACCACCCACAATAAAACCATTGTTAGTGTCTTTTACTTTTTCCAGTTGTTGAATTAATTCCAAACCAAGCGAACGTAGCTGTCCATCATCTAGAGATTTAGACCATAAAGTTAGGTTGATAATAGGCACATCATCAATTTCTTTAGGCTTAATCAGTGGCTGTCTAGCGCCAGGTGGCATAAAGTCAAGATTCGCCAACATTTTGTCACGAACTTTAATAATTGATGCGTTCATATCTTGACCCACATCAAACTCAACTGTAATAATACCTTGGCCTTTGTCACTCACTGAGTAGACATGCTTAACACCTAAAATTTGCGACATTAAACGCTCTAATGGCTTAACTACAATGTTAGAAACTTCTTCTGAAGAAGCACCTGGATATTCAACAAAAAGATCAATTAGAGGTACTGAAATTTGAGGATCTTCTTGTCTCGGAGTTGAGATTAGACCAATAATACCCGCACCCAACATGGCAAAGAATATGATGATCGATAGTGGGGAAGTAATAAAGGCTTTGGTTAGCTTTCCAGCAACACCTAGGTCGATCTCATCGTTATTGTTTGTACTGTTATTTGACATAAGCGCTCAATTAAATACTCATTCCTGAAACCATCAAAATATTTGGGTTGGCGACGATTTTTTCACCAATCTTCAAACCCGATAAAATACTTTTCTTGTCTTTGCCTACTTGCTCACCTAAGCGGATAAAGCGTAGCTCAGTTTGATTTGTGAGTGGGTTAATGACAAAAACACTTGGTAATGATGAGCGCCACATAATAGCCACCTCCGGAACAACTGGAGTTAATACGCCTGAATCAGTTTCAAAAATCTCAACCTCAGCGTAAGCACCTGGTAAGACTGGCACATTGGCTGGTAAGTCCAGTTTTACTTTAACACTGTGTTTGGCATTGTCTGCAATGGGATAAATTTGTGCTAATTTTGCATCAACAACGATATTAGCAATATCTAGTTTCACTCGATAATTTTTATTAAGCTTTAAGCTTCTAACCAATCTTGAAGGGATGTTAACCTCCACTTGCAGCTCTTTAATATTGGCAAACTTGAGTAAGGTTTGACCGGGTTGAACAATATCACCTTCATTGATGGATTTATCAACAATAACACCATCAAATGGCGCGATAACGCTTGCATCTTTCAAACGTGATTCAATTTGTTTTAAATTGTTTTCCGCCTGTGTTAATTTATTTTTTGCCTGTTGATAGGCAGTATATCTTGAAGTTCTATTGGCAAATTTATCAAATTCAGGATTTCCTTGACCACTCATTTTAAGCATTGGATCGGTAAACATTGAAAACATGCCTGGCACACCACCAAGCATCCCACCGCTATTAGGAGAGACAATGGACTGAGAGTATTGAACCCCTGCATTTCTCAAAGCTTCGTTAGCCGAAGCAATTTCAGCATAGGCAGAATCACGCTGAGCTTGAATAGACTCTTGTTCCAAGGTTATGATAATCGAGTCTTTTTTAAACATATCGCCTTCACGGCCGTTTACTGTTAGGACGTCGCCCGATACTTGTGCAGATAAATTAACCTGTGATGAGGAAACCACCGCTCCACCTAATAGCGCTCTCTTGTCTAATGACATGCCACTGACTGTTTGTATGTTGTAAACCGAATCAAAGCTGCTGGCATTTTGATTGGCAATTTGAGCTTGCGAAGGAAGTGAAAATGTAAGTAAAACTGATGTGACTAAAGGTGTGATTGTGAAGCGCATAGTTAACCTGTTTTTTTAGTATGAATTTAATTATTATTATTCGGAATTTTATAGGAATCATTTTGCTTGTGTTTGTTATTTAATTTAAATAACAGATATACATTTTTATAT
>JAHZJR010000012.1 GCA_022600805.1 Pseudomonadota bacterium | reverse complement strand
GTTATTTGCCATCGCACTGCTAATGAAAGCGATAAATAGAGTTAGCATAAAGCCAAATTTTTGAATAGGGAGGGTATTTCTTGTTTTAAATAGCATTAATAATTTAGCCTTTTTTTAAAAAAATTGCAATCTATATTACATAATTATAATATTATGGTATAATATCTTTAGAAAATCATTACTCTCCCCCAGAGACATTTTTAGTGATTTTCTATTAGGTAGTCGTTTTTTTATTCTCCTCAAGTTTAGTTAGGCGGCTACCTCCTCCTCAAGATTTAATCCCCTTATGGGTGTGCCATGATATACACTTGCAACAGCTTTGCAACACTATCACTAGGGCATAATTTTATGATATTGTTATATTATCAGCGCTTAAAGTGTTTAGACGTAGTCTGTGTCAGCGTTTGAGCGGTTAATGCAGTGTTTCTGGGCTGATATAGTCTTGCTTGGATGGTTGTAAAGTTTCTTGAATGAGCAGTACGCCCATGCGCACAAACTCAATGATTTCAAACAAATCCTGAGCGTTTTGTTCGCTGTCAACCACATCAGCATCAAGGTTTGATATTTCAGAAATATCTTTAATCATTTCTAAGACGTCTTCGTCGGTAGTGGATATTTTTTGTAAGCCTAGGCCAACCAGATAGCCTTGGCACCACTCAATAAGCGTATTGGCTTGTTCGCCCAATCTAGCGTCTTCATCAGCCGTCAGCAGTTGAAAGTCAAGCGTTGCATCGTTGAGTTGTGACAAGGTTTCATTAAAAATTTGTGCCAAAGATTCATGGGCCAATTTTTCGTTAAGGTTGTTCAGGTCGATACTAACTAAAACCTCATTTAGCCAATCATCCAGTGTGAGATCGGGTTTTACACAAGCAAAGCCACACAAAATTCCATGGGCACTGGAGATGGTGTCATCGGTATTGAGCGTATGTAGCGTAGACTTTAGATTGTCGTAGTCTAATAGATTATTCATGATTTTTTGCTAAAATTTGCATAACAGCCATACGCACCGCAATACCGTTAGTGACTTGTTGTAGTACGATAGATTGAGGGCAGTCGGCAACGGCAGAGTCGATTTCAACACCGCGGTTGATTGGTCCTGGATGCATAACCAAACAATCTGTTTTGGCCAGTGCTAGACGCTCAGGCGTTAGACCGTAATTCTCAAAATATTCTTGTTCGTTGGGAATATCAGCCTCAATCATGCGCTCTTTTTGCAGGCGTAGAACAATAATTACATCACAGTCCTTAAGGCCTTTATCGATATTATCAAAACACTTAACAGCCTCACAACGACTTGAGTCATGTTGCAGACCTTCAGGCGCGATTAGGCGAATATCCGTGGTTCCTAGTGTTTTTAGCGCTTGAATATCTGAATGGGCGACACGAGAGTGTGTGATATCACCCACAATAGCAACCGATAAATCTTCAAAATTTGATTTACGTTGGCGAATACTAAGCATGTCTAACAAAGCTTGTGTTGGATGGGCATTGATGCCATCACCTGCGTTAAGAATGGATACCCCTTCTAGATTTTGAGCCACATGATGAGGCAGGCCAGATTGTTTGTGACGAATAACGAACATATCGATTTGCATCGCTTTAAGTGTATGCATGGTATCCATCAGCGCTTCATTTTTCTTTAAAGCAGAATTAGCCAGATCGACGTTAATTACGTTGGCACTACTGCGCATAGCAGCGATTTCAAAGGTGTTTCTAGTTCGGGTTGATGGTTCGAAAAATAAGTTGGCAACAGACATGTCATCCAGTGCTTTGGACTTTTTTAAATTGCCTTTGACATCAATGAGATTATCAGCTTTATCGAGAATATCGATCAAGTAAGATTTGGGTAAATTTTCTAGGCCTAAAAGATGAATTAACTTGCCAGAATCGTTTAGTTGTGCCTCGTTGCTAATCAAATCTTTCTTCATGAATCTCCCAGCCAAGTTTGCAATATAAGCGCTGCAGAGCGCTTATCCACATCACCGCGTTTTGCGTTTTTGTGATGGTGATTATATTTTAGTTGTTTTTTGGCTTCATTGGATGATAAATACTCATCAACCAAAATAGTTTCAACTTGATAACGTTCGTTGAGTTTTCGGGCAAATGATTTAGCAATAAAGGTCATTTCTTGTTCTTTACCATCTTGGTCATAAGGAACCCCGACAATGAATAAATTGGCTGGATGTTGGGCGATAATAACGTCAAATCCGTCCCAATTAGTGGCGCCATTTTTATGGTGTGTCACCAGTTCAAGGCCGTTTGCTTGCAGCGTTAGGCTGTTAGCAATAGCAACACCAGTGCGTTTAGTGCCAACATCAAAACCTAAGTAAGTGTCAATGGTCATTGTAATTGTTGCAGGAGCTGATAGCCTACATAGCCGTCAATTGGCAGGCGGTTTGCGCGTTGGTAGTGTCGAGTCGCATTACGTGTTTTTGGCCCTGAAATACCATCGGGTTCGCCAGTATCAAAGCCAAGTATATTGAGTTGGGTTTGAATTGCTTTGATGTTGTCACGACTCAGCGATGGCTCCTTAATTGGCATGGCGTACAGTTGGCTTGTGCCTGCCAGGCGATCAGATAGGTGGCCGACTGATAGCGCGTATAAAATGGAATTATTCCAGCGCAAAATAGCGCGAAAATTTTGATACACTAAAAATGCAGGGCCATTGTAACCCATGGGCAGCAATAATGAGGCTTTCATGCTAGAGCTCGGCAAGTCTCGGCCGTCGGCAGTTTTTACGCCAAGATTAGACCACTCATTAACGGTTTTTTTAGTTTTTAAATTGGCTAGCTGATAGTTAAATGCGTCTGGGATTGCAACCTCTCGACCCCAACGCTCGCCTCGCCTCCAGCCGATTTTTTCCAGAAAGTTTGCTGCACTGGCAAAAATGTCTTGCGTGTTGTCCCATAGATCTATTTCACCATCTTGATCAGCATCTACACCATAAGCTTTGACATTGGTTGGCATAAATTGAACGTTGCCCATTGCACCAGCCCAAGAGCCTTTGGCGTTAGCTGGAATTTTCCCTGAGTCAATCAGTTCTAATAAAGTAAGCAATTGTTGGGTGAAAAATGTTCGACGTCGTTGATCATGGCTCAGTGTGGCTAAAGAACGTACCAAGCTTAAATCACCTGTATAGGTGCCAAAGTTGGTTTCCAAACCCCAAAAGGCAACAATAACATGAGGCGGAACACCGTATTTTTGGTAATTTTTTTGTAAAACTTTTTGGTGTTGTTTAAGTTTTTCGGCGCCATTTTTTAAGCGATAATCGCTGACTCTAGAGCCCAGATATTTCCAAAAATTTTGGCTAAATTCCGCCTGTGTACGGTCAAATTTAATGACTGTTGGATTTGGTGTGAGGTCAGATAAGGCCAAGTCTATGGTGGCAGTGGACACGCCTTGCGCGCTCGCCTGATGGCGGATATCTTGTAGAAAGTCTTCAAAACTTTGAGCCTCGGGCAGAGTTTTATGTGCTAGGGTATCATTGGCATAAGACCAGCTAGAAAAGAGTAAGCAAATAATCAATCGAAACATGACAAAATTATAATGCCTAAGTTGCTAATCATCTTTCTCTTTTTCAACCTAAGCGGTTGTTTTCAGACGCAATCAGTTGAGCAGATTACTGGCAAAACGATGGGCACTAGCTACACCATCAAAATTCAAGGCGAGATTGATCAGCGGTTGATTGATCAGCGTCTTGAGAAAATTAATCAGGTTTTTTCTAATTGGAATCAGGATTCTGAGCTCTCTTTGTTAAACCGACAGGCGATCAATCATCCGCAAGAGTTATCTGATGAAATGGCTTTTGTGTTGACACATGCGCTGGCTTTGCATGAACAGACTAAAGGGTTTTTCAGCCCCACTATGGGCGCGCTAATCGATATTTGGGGTTTTGGTGTGAATCCTGTTGAGCGCCATCCTGAGCAGCTGATGATTGAGCAAGCATTAGCAAAATCAGCCATACAACAACTAACTTTAAGCGGATCGCAATTTGAAAAGAAAGCAGATATTCAGCTGAATTTGTCAGCCATTGCCAAAGGTTACGCAGTCGATGAAATCGCCAAACTATTGAAAAATCAAAATATTGAGCACTTTATGGTGGAAATTGGCGGAGAAATTAAAACCCAAGGCAGTTGGTCGGTTGGTATAGAAACGCCAATAGGGCAAACACCTATTGCTGTGAATTTGGTGAACGAATCGATTGCAACGTCGGGGAATTATCGCCAATATTTTGTTTGGCAAGGTAAGCGTTATGCGCATATTTTGAGCCCACATACTGGCTTGCCAGTTGATAGTGATCTATTTTCGGCAAGCGTGATTCATACCAGCAGTATGTTAGCAGACGCTTATGCAACAGCAATGATGGCTATGGGGCACGATAAGGCCGTTAAAATGGCGCAACGGTTAAACCTTAAAGCGGTATTGATTTTAAATCAATGTGATAATCCGTGTTTGTCTCAAAATATTACAAAGATTGGATTATGATGCCACTTGCAGAAGCGCTTAGACCTAAAAATTTACAGGATTTTTGCGCGCAAGATCATTTGTTAAAAGACACCCATCCACTTAAACAAGCCATTAATAATAAACAGCTACACTCAATGATTTTGTGGGGGCCGTCTGGTGTTGGCAAAACCACTTTGGCACGCATTATATGCGCCCAAGTTGATGGCTATTTTGTGCAATTGAGTGCAGTATTAGATGGTGTTAAAGAGCTAAGAGCGGTTGTTGAAAATGCTAAAAAATATCAAAATATTGGACAATCAACGGTGTTGTTTGTCGATGAAATACATCGATTTAATAAAGCACAGCAAGATGCATTTTTGCCACATATTGAGTCTGGCCTGATTACTTTGATTGGCGCGACCACTGAAAATCCATCATTTGAGCTTACTCGGGCGCTATTATCACGCATGAGTGTGTACGTGCTTGAAGCACTTGATGAAAAGGGGTTGATGCAAATATTACAACGCTGTTTGGTCCATCTAGATTTAACACTTGATAAAGCTTCACAAGAAAGAATTATAGCCAGCAGTGGTGGTGATGCAAGACGTTTGATTAACAGTGTTGAGAAAATTGAGCAAGCTAAATTAACCCAATTGGACGCGCAAAGTATTGGGCAATTTTTACAAGATAAAGTGGCCACTTTTGATAAGGGTGGTGATATTTTTTACCAACAATTGTCGGCTTTTCATAAGTCGGTGCGTGGCTCATCTCCAGATGGGGCGCTGTACTGGATGGCAAGAATGCTGGTGGGTGGGTGTGATCCAAAAATCATTGCTAGGCGTTTATTGGCGATTGCCTCAGAAGATATTGGCAATGCTGACCCAAGGGCGCTTGAAATTTCTTTAAATGCTTGGGATATGTATGAGCGACTGGGCGATAAAGAAGGCAACCGTGCGATTGCACAAGCAGCAGTTTATTGTGCTGTTGCACCGAAGTCTAATGCAGTTTATAAGGCGTTCAATCAAGCCATGAGCGAGGCTCAAGCAACCGGTGACTTGCCCGTGCCAAAGCATTTATGTAATGCACCAACAAGGCTAATGAGTGAGCTGGGTTATGGGCAAGATTATCGCTATGCTCATGATGAGCTAGAGGGTATCAGTCAAGGCCAGACGTACTTCCCTAAGGCGTTGGGCGAGCAAAGCTATTATCAGCCAACTGATCGTGGATTAGAGATTAAAATTGCAGCAAAACTCAGAAAAATACGAGGAGAATTATGACCCTATTGCCCACAGTTTTGGCCATTGGTACGGGCGCTACTATCGGCGCTACCATGCGTTATTATTTAACGCAGTTTATGAATGCAACCATGGGCTCTGCTTTTCCTTATGGCACGCTAAGCGCTAATATTATTGGTTCTTTTTTAGCTGGCATTTTGGTGGTCATCGTGATAGAAAAAGCCGCTTTAAACGAGGTTTATAGACTAATGCTATTAATTGGTTTAACCGGATCTCTAACCACCATGTCGACTTTATCTTGGGAATCAGTTGAGATGATCAGTCTGGGTCATTATGCTCAGGCAGCGCTTAATATTTTATTAAATGTTTTGTTGTCGCTAACAGCAGCAGGCGCTGGTGTTGCTTTGACTCGGTATTTTTTGTCTAATTAGATAGGCGTGAATGCAGCTTTTCCTGAATAACGTCGAATAACGTAGCGGCAATATTTAGGTCAAATTGATCGTCTAGTTCGCGAATACAAGTAGGACTGGTTACATTGATTTCGGTGATATAGTCACCAATGACATCAAGCCCGACAAACATTAAGCCTTTGGCTCTAAGGGTGGGTGCAATTTGCCCGCATAAGTAACGATCTCTGGCGCTTAATGGCTGTCCAATGCCTGTTGCGCCAGCTGCCAAATTACCCTTAAAACTCCCTTCGGCTGGCATGCGTGCCAAAGCATAGTCAATCGGTTGACCGTTGATTAGTAAAATGCGTTTATCACCTTGGACGATTTCTGGCAAGAACTCTTGAGTCATGATCGGCGTATTGCCTTGATGGGTTAGATAGTCAAGTACTTCATTGATATTGTCATCACCCTGCTCAAGTTTAAAAATGTCTTTGCCACCCATGCCATCAAGCGGTTTAACCACGCTAACACCTTGTTTTTTAATGAATGATTTTATTTGTTCTGGATTGCTACTAACCAAGGTGCTGGCAAGACAATGTGGAAAATTGAGAGCAAAGAGTTTTTCGTTAGCATCACGTAAAGACTGGGGTTTATTAACAACCAGTACACCGCTTTTTTCCGCTTGTTCTAAAAAGTAAGTGGCATAAATATAATTCATATCAAAAGGCGGGTCTTTGCGCATGAGAATAACATCAAAACTCTCGAGTAACAGCTCAACCTCAGCTTCCTTTTTATACCAATTTTGTGTTGTGTCAAAGACTTGGGTTTTGGCGCAAGTCGCCCAGGTTTGCCCGTCTTGTGCAAATAACTGCGGGGTATCGAAAGTGTAAATTTCCCAATGCCGCCTAGTCGCTTCGAGCATCATGGCAAAAGAGGAGTCCTTATGAGGTTTAATGTCTTTAATGTCATCCATCAAGACAGCAAGTTTAATTGGCTTCATGCTGCCCATTATAAGTTATCTGCATTGATTTTGCCCAGGCTTGATTTAAGCCGTTGATAAGTCGGTAGAAATTGTGTAGAATGACACTCTGAGGAGAAATAAAAGATTGGCATATACAACCCTAACATTGGAACACCCAAAAACCAAAGAAGTCCGGCATGCACCTGTGGGTTTTTCATGGACTTCACTGTGTTTGTTTTTTTGTCCGGCGATTTATCGTCGTGACTGGAAGTCTGTGGTACTCATGCTGCCTCTATGCGTGTTGACTTTAGGCTTGGCAAATATTATCTTTTTCTTTACCTACAATAGACTCTACGTTAAGCATTTACTTGCGCAGGGTTATAAAATTACGGTGCACGGTGTTAGCGGCGTTAATCAGTCTTATTTGTGAAAAATCAAAAATTAAACTAGACAAGCGGCCAAGAACAGCATATAATCACGCCACTTTAGTGCGGGGTGGAGCAGTTCGGTAGCTCGTCGGGCTCATAACCCGAAGGTCATAGGTTCAAATCCTGTCCCCGCTACCAAATTTAAGTCTTTTTTGGTCTTTATGGTCATTAGAGCAAGCAAAGACCCCCTTTTTAGGGGGTTTTTGTTATGCAAAGAAAAGTGTTTAGCAAAAAAACAAAGCGACAGAAAATATTGGCAAACAAACCGATAACTCCAGTTGCTTGTATAGGGTTTTGCTATATAAAAAAATTGATAACAGTCGATTAGAAGTATTAAATAAAAACAAATTAGATGGCAAAAATTACAGAAAAAATTACTGATTTGATCAACCCCACCCTTGAAGATATGGGTTATGAATTGGTGGGTGTGGAGTATGTTGCTAGTGGAAAACACAGTATTTTGCGAATTTTTATTGATACTGAGCAAGGTATTGGCATTGAAGATTGTGAGCGAGTATCGCATCAACTAAGCGCTATTTTTGATGTAGAAGATCCGATTTCTGGTCAATACAATTTAGAGGTTTCTTCACCTGGCATTGAAAGACCTTTATTTCATGTTGGCCATTACCAGCGTTTTTTAGGCAACGATGTTGCCTTGCGCTTGGTGAGGCCAATTGAAGGCCAGCGTAAATTTAAAGGCGCTATTGGTAGTGTTAGTGAAATTAACAACACCATTGAATTGGTAACAGAATTAGGTCCGATTACATTGGACATTGATATGATTGAAAAGGCGAACTTGGTCGCTGACTTTTAGGAGAAAAACATGGACGGTAAAGAATTATTTTTGATAGTTGAAGCAATCTCTAATGAAAAGAACATCTCAAAAGAGGATGTTTTTGAGTCATTAGAAGAGGCGCTAGCAGTTGCTACAAAAAAACGCAAAGAGATCGACGCTCATGTAGAAATTGACCGTAAAACTGGCGAATTTCACACCTTTAGACAGTGGATGGTTATTGATGACAAGGAAAACTTTGTTGATGATGATGGTACGCCATTTGACCCAGAGCTGCATATTTATGAAAAAGACGCTGATGGTGTTGCGGTAGATGATTTTAAACGCGTGCCGATTGAAACTGAAGGGTTTGGTCGTATTGCAGCGCAAATCGTTAAGCAAGTCATTATTCAAAAAGTTCGCGAAGCAGAAAGAGAAGTGATTGTTAATGATTATACTCAGCGTGTTGGTGAGGTCATTATGGTAACGGTTAAGCGTGTTGATCGTGGTAACGTTTATGTTGACATGGGCGGTGTTGATGGCATGATTTCTAAGTTTGATCTAATTCCAAATGAGTCAGTGCGTAAAAATGATCGACTAAGAGCTTATATTAAGGAAGTCAAATCTTCGGTTCGCGGTGCGCAAATTTTCTTATCTCGCACTGCTCCAGAGATGATGATCCAGTTATTTGAAATGGAAGTGCCTGAAATCTCAGAAGGCGTGATTGAAATTATGGGCGGTGCCAGAGATCCAGGATTGCGCTCAAAGCTTGCTGTGAAAGCAAAAGATAAGCGCTTAGATCCAATTGGCTCTTGTATTGGTATGCGCGGTGCGCGCGTTCAAGCGGTTTCGAATGAGTTAAATGGTGAGCGTGTTGATATCATTCTTTGGGACGAAGATCCTGCACAATTTGTGATTAATGCTATGGCGCCAGCAGAAGTAAGTTCGATTGTGGTTGATGAAGATCGTAACTCAATGGATATTGCGGTTGAGGAAGATCAGCTGGCTTTGGCGATAGGTCGTGGCGGCCAAAATATTAAATTGGCAGCGCGCCTAACAGGCTGGAAGCTAAATGTTATGTCAACTACTGATGCGGACGAGAAGCAAGCTGAAGAAGCTCAAAAAGCAAGTAGCAAACTTGCTGATAAACTAGGCGTTGATAGCGAAGTGGCTGGTGTGCTATTAGAAGAGGGTTTTACTAGTGTTGGTGATATTGCTGACGCAGACGCCGCCATTCTAGAAGAGATTGAAGAGTTTGATGCCACAATGGTTGAAGAATTACAAGAGCGTGCGGCAGACGCACAACTGGTGCAGGCGCTAGGTGACGCAGATGCTTCTGAAGTGTTAACAAGTGTCGAGGGTGTAGATGCTGACTTGGCTGATGCACTGATTGAGGCAGAGATTACTACGGTTGATGATTTGGCCGAGTTATCTATTGACGAGTTACTTGAGATTCAAGTTATGGACAAAGAAAAAGCCTCAAGTGTTATTATGACAGCAAGAGAAAATGAAGGATGGTTTGATTAATAACGATAATTAGTAAGAAGCGTTCATTTAATTATTAATAAAAACAGGCAAGCATTATGGCACACACAGTTGAAACTTTATCCAAACTACTGAAAAAGACACCCGATGAGGTGATTACCATTCTAACGAATGCGGGCATTGAGGGTAAGCAAGCAAATTCTGACATTTCCGCTGAGGAAAGAAAGATTTTAATGGGCAGTTTGTCAAAACGCTCATCGAGTAAATCTAGCATATCAGTTTCTCGTAAACCTAATGCTAAAGCGACGAATAGCACCAGCGGTGGCGTCAAGATTCAAGTCAAGAAAAAGCGTGTTAAGCAAGTAGCTGATGAGGCCGAGACTGAAACAGTCGTTAACGAGGCGGCGCTAGCTGCACAAGCAGCCTTAGAAGCGGGACGCGAAGCTGATGAAAAATTACTGGCACAGGATGCTAAGCGCTTAGAGATGATCCGTTTGCAAAAAGAGCAGGCAGATGCGTTAAAGGCGCAAAAAGACAGCATCAGTCAAGAACCAGAAGCTGTTATAGTAGAAGCGAAAGTAGAGGAAAAGGCAGTGGAAAAGCCTAAAGAGGAAAAACCAGCAGAAGATAAAAAACCTCAGAGATTGCGTAATGCAGCCACCAACAAAGAACCAGGACGCAAGCAGCTGCATGTGGCCAAGCATAATCCAAACCGCAAACTAAAAAAGAAAGACAGAACACGACTAAGCCAAAAAATTCAAGAAGAACAAGCACAGCACGGCTTCCAAAAGCCGGTTGAAAAAGTGATGCGCGAAATCGCTGTTCCAGAAAACATTAAGGTGAGTGATCTTGCACAAAAAATGACCATTAAGGCTGGTGAAGTCTTAAAGGTATTGATGGGCATGGGTGTCATGGTAACACTCAACGATGTGATTGATCAAGATACAGCTTTATTGGTGGTTGAAGAAATGGGCCACAAGGGTATTGCGAGTGTTGAAGAAACGATTGAAGACACATTAATTGAAAGGTCAAAGCTAACAGGCGATGAGTCTATTAGGCCACCAGTGGTTACGATTATGGGGCATGTTGATCATGGAAAAACTTCTTTGTTGGATTATATTCGTCAAGCTAAGATAGCGGATGGCGAGGCCGGTGGCATTACCCAACATATTGGTTCATACCAGGTTGAGACAGATAATGGAAAAATTACTTTTATTGATACACCAGGGCATGCGGCGTTCTCAAAAATGCGTTCACGTGGTGCGAATGCAACAGATATTATTATTCTAGTAGTTGCTGCTGACGATGGTGTTATGCCACAGACAATCGAATCTATCAAGCATGCACAAAAAGCAGGTGTGCCAATGATTGTTGCGATTAACAAGATTGACAAAGAAGGTGCAGACCTAGATAAAATTAAGCAGGTATTGTCAACACACGATGTAATCTCAGAAGACTGGGGTGGTGATGTGATGATGGTTCCGGTATCCGCACACACGGGCGAAGGTATTGATGCATTGCTTGAGGCGATTACGCTAACGGCGGAAGTGTTAGAGTTTTCAGCAGTGGTTAAAGGCCCAGCAAACGGAACAGTATTAGAAGCTCGATTAGAAAAAGGGCGCGGTAAGGTCACAACAATTCTAGTTCAATCAGGCACTTTGAAGAAAGGCGATATCATGATTGCAGGTCTTGAGTATGGCAAGGTTAAGCAAATTGTTAATGATCAAGGAAAAGTTCTTAAAGAGGCGGGCCCTTCAACGCCAGTTGAGGTATTAGGGTTGTCAGGTGTGCCAAATTCTGGCGATGAAGTTCTAGTTGTTGAGAGTGAGCGTAAAGCGCGCGAAGTGGCTGATTTTAGAAAGACTAAAGAGCGCGAAGCAGAATTACAGAGACAGCAAGCATCGAAAATGGAGAACTTTTTACAGAAGATGGAAGAAGGCGATGTTTCGACCGTTAATGTATTACTTAAATCAGATGTTCGTGGCTCAGCACAGGCATTAGTAGAGGCGTTAGAGGAGTTGTCAACAGATGAAGTTAGAGTGAAAGTGGTTGCAAGTGGTGTGGGCGGTATTAATAATACCGATATTACACTGGCCGCCACATCAGAAGCTTTGGTACTTGGTTTTAACGTTCGTGCTGATGCAGTTGCGCGTAAAACGGCAGATAACGAAGGCGTTCGCATTGAATATTACTCTATTATTTACAATCTAATCGATGATGTAAAAGCCATTATGAGCGGCCTATTAAGCCCTGCACTAAGCGAAAATATTATCGGTATTGCTAATGTGAAAGATGTATTTAGATCCCAAAAATTGGGCGATATTGCCGGTTGTATGGTGCAAGAAGGCGTGGTGAGAAAAGACTCGCCAATTCGTGTATTACGCGATAGTGTTGTTATTTTCGAAGGTGAGCTAGAGTCATTAAGACGCTTTAAAGACGACGTTAAAGAAGTTAAATCAGGTACCGAGTGTGGTATTGGTGTTGCGGGTTATAACGATGTTCAGCCGGGTGACCAGATTGAGGTCTTTGAGCGTGTAGAAACAGCGCGCGCTTTATAGCTCCAATGGCACAACAAAACTCCTTCAGAATTGAACGGATTAATGAGCTAGTTCGTCGTGAACTGGTTACGTTGCTGAAAAACGAAACTAAAGACCCTAGGCTAGCTAACGTCGTAATAACCGATGTGCTAACTAGTCGTGATTTGAGTGCTGCCAAGGTTTACTATACTGTTACTGAGCAAGATCAGAAAGAAGTAGAGGTGTTGCTTAACAACGCAGCAGGATTTTTTCGTTCGCGTCTTTCGAAAACGGTCGATTTGCGTCATACACCTGCGCTAAGGTTTATGTTTGATCCTGCTCCTAATACTGGTGCAAGAATCGACGACTTGCTTTCCAAGCTATAAATTAAGCCATGTCACGGCGTAACCCAAAAGGCAGAGATATTAATGGCATTGTCTTACTGGACAAAGATATTGGTCTAAGCTCCAATGCTGCTCTACAAAAAGTGAAACGACTTTTCTTTGCTAAAAAAGCGGGCCATACGGGTAGTCTAGACCCTCTAGCTAGTGGCATTTTGCCAATTTGCTTAGGCCAGGCAACGAAAGTCGCCCAGTTTTTGCTTGATGATGACAAACGTTATTTTGTCCGTGGGCAACTTGGCGAGATAACAGATACTGGCGATTGTGAAGGCGAGACAATCAAAACCCAGACATTTGAACAACTTTCCCAAGTAGAAGTTATGACGGCAGCACGGAGTTTTATTGGCAATATTTTGCAGGTGCCACCCATGTATTCAGCGCTGAAAAAAGACGGGCAGCCTTTGTATAAGTTGGCTAGACAAGGTATTGAAGTTGAGCGCCCTGCACGCCCTGTTACGATCCATAATATCGATTTTATTGGCTATGAGAAAGGCATTGTTACCCTTGAAGTGAGTTGTTCTAAAGGTACTTATATTCGCAGTTTAATTCAAGATATTGGCGATAAATTGGGTTGCGGTGCACACGTCATTGAGCTTAGGCGTACCGGCTTTGCCCATATTGATATTGGTGCAACGATTAAATTTTCGGAACTGGAAGCGCTTGCCACAGAAGATTTTTGCTTGCTTGATGCGTGCATTTTTCCTAGTGAAAGCATGTTGCCGAATATTAAAGATATTCGTCTGGATGCACAACAAACTATCGATATTAAATATGGACGCACTATTCTTTCGGAGTATAAGGGCGAGCAATATACGCTTAAACTGTTTGACCCAGCACAACAATTTTTAGGCATTGGAGAATTGACACCAGACGGTGTCATTGCGCCCAAACGCCTTTTTGTTTAATTTATAATTTAGCACATGAATACGGGAGATAATAAAAAAAGCGCCTTGGTTGGCTACGGCTTTGATGACAACTTAATGCGGAGTGTTAAGGGTGACGAAGGCCTGAAAGACAGTGTTTATAATCGTGAACGCACTCAAAGTATTGTTGATGATAATATTGACGAGTTGATGGATGTGGTGTTATTTTTACTGTTATCAACAGGCATCTACCGTATTGTTATCGGCCTAAATAATGGCGAAATTAAAACCTCATCTGTCTTTGATCCGTTTAATGTTGAGATTCATCTAGCCGAAGATTTGCTGGTTCCTGATTATGTATTTAATCATTTTGGCATGATTGCTCTAGATGAAAAAGAAGCGCTGATTAAGCGTTATTATCAAATGCTTGAGCACGATCATGCGTTTGATTATTTATCTGATGAATGGCAAGCGGCCTTTCATCAGCGTAATGAAGAGATGAAACAACTCACCGACGAATATGAGCTTAGATACATCGTGGATCACATTCCAGCACTTAGAAATTTAGATGGCTATTATTTGCGATCGGCGGTGATTAATTTATTCAACTCAACTATTTCCATGTCATTTAACTGTGATGGTACACAGATTATGTCGCATAAGAAATTTAGAGAGTTTATCGAAGAATACGTATAGGAAAAAAATATGAAAGTTTTAGTAATTGGTGCAGGCGGCCGTGAGCATGCCTTAGCTTGGCAGTGTGCCAAATTTGATAATGTTGAAGAGGTTTTTGTAGCACCGGGTAATGCAGGCACTGAACTAGAAGACAAGTTAAGCAATGTTAATATTGGCGCTGAAGATATTGATGGGCTGATTAAATTTGCTCAAGACAATCAAATTGATATTAGTATTGTTGGCCCAGAAGCACCTTTAGTGATAGGCGTAGTTGATCGTTTTCAAGCGCAAGGCCTGGCGATTTTTGGCCCAACTGAGGGCGCCTCACAACTTGAAGGATCGAAAGCATTTTGTAAAGACTTTTTAGATCGAAACAATATTCCAACTGCCTATTATGATGTTTTTACCAAGGTTGATCCCGCAGTTAAATATGTACAAGAAAAAGGCACGCCAATTGTTATTAAGGCCGATGGCTTGGCCGCAGGAAAAGGCGTTATTATTGCTAATACTGAAGCAGAAGCAGTTGCCGCTATTAATGACATGCTAGAGGGAAATCGTTTTGGTGAAGCGGGTTCACGCGTTGTTATTGAAGAGTTTTTGGTCGGCGAAGAGGCGAGCTTTATTGTGATGGTTGATGGTAAAAATATTTTGCCAATGGCCACTTCGCAAGACCATAAAGCACGCGATAATGGTGATAAAGGTCCGAATACGGGTGGCATGGGCGCCTACTCTCCAGCGCCAATTGTGACAGACAAAATATTCCAAAATGTAATGGATAGCGTTATTCGTCCAACGGTTGAGGGTATGTCAGCTGAAGGCAATCCCTACACAGGATTTTTATACGCAGGCTTAATGATTGACCAACAGGGGAATTCTAAAGTGTTGGAGTACAACTGTCGTTTTGGCGACCCTGAAACTCAGCCTATTATGATGCGCCTTAAGTCTAATCTGGCAGAATTGTGTCTATTGGCCACCCAAGGTAAATTGGATGCGGCAGATATTGAGTGGGACGATCGTTCGGCTATGGGCGTGGTGTTGGCGGCCAATGGCTATCCTGATGCTTACCCATCTGGTGAGATTGTTGGCTTGCCTACAGATAGTAGCGATGCCAAGGTGTTTCATGCAGGCACCAAAATGGAAGATGATAAGGTGCTCACTAGTGGTGGGCGAGTTTTATGTGCAACCGCTTTAGGTGCTGACACTAAACAGGCGCAAACTAACGCTTATCAACTGCTTAACAAGATTGATTGGCCAAGCGCTTACTATCGAACAGATATTGGCTTTAAAGCACTTTAGGCTCAACCCACAATTTAGCGCCCAATATGATCAGATAGGTGTTGTATATTAGGCAGTTTGAATGATTATTGTTGGTGTTGATGAGGCGGGCCGTGGCCCATTGGTGGGTTCGGTGGTTGCCGGTGCAGTGGTACTACCGACTAATTTTGACTTACCTGAGCTAACTGATTCTAAAAAACTCAGCGAAAAAAAACGTGAAATTTTATATGCACTGATTACGGAGCAATGCCAATGGGCGGTGGGCGAATCTAGCGCCAAAGAGATTGATGAAATCAACATTCTTGAAGCCACGATGCAAGCGATGCGTCGTGCCGTAGAAAATCTTAATATTCAATATAATCAAGTTTTGGTAGACGGTAATCGTTGTCCTGAGATGGATAATTGTACAGCGATTATTAAAGGCGATCTGAGCGAACCTGTTATTTCAGCCGCGTCTATTATTGCCAAAGTGACTCGTGACAGGCAAATGCTTGAACTGGATAAGCAATATCCTCAGTATGGGTTTGCCAAACATAAGGGTTACGGAACCAAGACGCACTTAGTGGCGCTCAAACAATATGGTGCTATCAAAGGCCAGCATCGAGCTTCGTTTGCTCCGATTAAACGTTTAATCGCTTAAAAAGGCGTGCCTTCTATGACGTCACCACCGTTTAATTTTTGAATTTGGCGTTTTAATTCTGCTTTTTTAGCATCAAGCTCCGCTTGTTTTTTTAATAGCGCTGCTTTTTTCTGTGCTTCTAGCTCTCTCTGACGGTCGCGTTCAATTTCAGCGGCTGGGCGTGTTTTTAAGTAATCAAAGCGCTTAACAATTTTTTTGACCCATTTGGCTTTAGACGCAACTTTTACAGCTTTTTTCGCTTCTCGCTGGGTCACAGCACCCATGAGGTAAACTGTTTGATTTTCAGTCATAACGCGTACAAGCGTTGGATGAAACACTTCTTGATCATGAAACAGCGTTTCGATTTGTGCAGTGATGGCCGCATCTTTAGAACGGCTTAATAGTCCACTATTTGGCCCAACAGTTATTTCGTTAAACACTTGCTTTATTTTTGGATCTTGAATTTTGGCCTGTTCGATTGTGTACTTAAGTACCGCATTACTAGGAACTTCACCGGTAATTAGCACGCTTTTATTGTAGACCATAAAGTTAAGATGTGAATCCTTTAGTGTAATATCTTGGCTTGGCCAAGCAAGCATTCTAAACATAATGGTTCTATCATCTAGCACTTCGCCCGCACTGCGCCTGTCATTGGTGGTGGTAATAATAGTACTGATGGTTGAGGCGCCTTGAATTGCAGGCAAACAGCCTGTTAGCAAGAGTGAGTTGGTGATTAATACAGTGGCAAGCAGCAATTTTTTCATAAATAATTAGCCTTCAAAGGCATCTTTAATCCAGTTTATTTTAGGATATTTTAAATCAGATTCTAGTCCTACAACGTCAAACCGACAGATATATTCATCAAATTCATTGTGCTGTTGCAAGTAGCGATGTGCACTGCGAATAATTTTTGCCTGCTTGCTAGGGGTAACAGTGTCGGTGGCCGATCCAAAGCGGGTATTTTTTCGATAACGAACTTCAATAAAAACCAATACTTGCTCAACTTTATCAAGCATAATAATATCTATTTCACCAACTTTGGTAAGATAATTTTGTTCAATGAGCTCTAGACCCTGCTGAATAAGATATTTCAGCGCAATGTCCTCCGCTAGATTGCCTACTTGTCTTTTAATACTAAACATGATTCCAACGCTTTATATTGTCGCCACTCCTATTGGAAATCTAGATGATATCACTTTTAGGGCAATTCAAACCTTAAAAAATGCAGACGTTATCTTGGCAGAAGATACCCGCCATTCTAAGCGCCTGCTTAATCATTACGATATCAAAACTAATTTGCGTGCTTTTCATGAGCATAATGAAACACAAAAAACCCAGGCAATCGTTAGTGAATTGCTCGAAGGAAAAAACATGGCGCTCATCAGTGACGCTGGTACACCACTTATTAGTGACCCGGGTTATGTGCTGGTACGCGAAGCAAAAAAAGCCGGCATTCTAGTCTCGCCAATTCCGGGTGCCAGTGCAATGATCAGCGCTATGAGTGTGGCGGGTATTGCTAGTGATCAGTTTGGTTTTTTTGGCTTTTTTCCGACTAAGAAAACTGCTAGAATCAAGGCCATTCAGACCGTCTCACACATTGACCAGACTGCTATTTTTTACGAATCACCCAAACGCATTTTAGCGTGTGCACATGACTTACTCAGTGTTTTGGGTGATGAGCGGATTGTGTGTTTTGCTAAAGAACTAACCAAATCTTTTGAAACTATCAAAACCGACACCTTGCCTAATTTGATTAACTATCTAGAAGCAGACCAAACACACCAAAAAGGCGAATTCGTGGTGTTAATTTCCAGCGTTGATAGAGATGATAAAATCGAAGGCGAAGTGCAATTAGACAAAATATTGCCGATTTTGCTTGCTGAGATGGGTGCCTCAAAAGCGGCAAAATTAGCAGCAAAAATAACAGGCATTGACAAAAAGTATTGTTATCAACGAGCACTCGACATACAAGGATAATTCATGGATTTTTATACTCGGCATATCTTCTTTTGTAACAACGTCCGCAAAGATGGCCAAAGCTGTTGTTCTCAACTGGGTGCTAAGCAGATGTACCGTTACGCTAAAGACAAGTGCCGTTCTGATGGGGTTATGGGTGCAGGCAAAGTGGGCGTAAGCGAATCACGCTGTTTAGGTAGATGCGAGTACGGGCCAGTGGCCGTGGTCTATCCTGATAATATTTGGTATCAATACATTGACGAAGACGATGTGGACGACATTATTAATGAACATCTAATTGGTGGAAAAGTAGTTAAACGCCTACAAATTAAGTAATTTTTTACCCAAATCATGGGCTTTTTTCTCAACTTCGATAATATCGGAATTATTATCGATAATGTCAGTCGGTAATTGTTTGGCCAAATTGAGTCGTTGCTCTGGACTTGCCTGCACTGAAAGGATTTTTTCAGCCAGTTTTTGGTCGATATGATCGCGTTTTATCAGTCTTTTTAGCTGATTTTGTTTGGTCGAGTTCACAACAATGGCTCGATCGAATAAAGATGAGAGGTTTTTTTCAATTAAAAGTGGCACTTCAACGATAACCAGTCTTTGGTTAAGCTTTTGGATATCCATTTGCATTTTTTCCAAAATTTTTGGATGCAGAATATGCTCAATAATTTTTTGATTTTCAGAGTTTTTAAATAGAATTTTTCGCAGCGCCTCTCGATTGAGTGATTGATCAGGCAATAAAATCGAACCCCCAAATTGAGAAACTAATTCCTTCAGACCTTGGGTGTTTGGCGCACTAACTTCTCTAGATATCTTATCTAAATCAATTAGTGCTATCCCCATTGACTTTAGTGAACGACTGACTAACGACTTTCCACAAGCAATTCCACCAGTTAAAGCAACCTTTATGACTTTCATAAGGATTGATTTTATCAATTGTGTCTTGTTAAAAGTACTTAAATTACCGTTTAGCTAAAACCCTGATAAGATTATGAGATATGTCGAACCTAGGATATTTTATTTAGATAAAATAATTCCAAGTTAAATCAAATTAGCATTTTTTTTTGATATTTTATCAACACTGATAAGATAACTAAATTGAGGGGAAAGTTATGGGAGAAAGCACAACCCAAGCGGCGCAAGAGCAAAGTCACGGCTCAGCTGCTTTTAGAAAAGATTTTTTGGTTCACGATATTCAAGCAGGCGTTATCACAGCAACGATGGCGATTCCGCTATCAATTGGCATTGCGCTCATGTCAGATTATCCAATCCAAGTAGGCCTAGCAACGGTTGCCTTTGCCTCATTTATTGGATTCATTTTTGCTTGGTTCCGTCCAGGAAACTTTATTGGTGCCCCAGGTATTGCTGCAGGATTAGCACCTATTTTGGCCATGGGTGTGGCGACTTTCGGTATTGAGAATATGGCATTTATTATTTTCATGACCGCCACTTTTCAGGCGATTATCTGGAAGTTTAATTGGCAACGATATTTACTTCAAGCCGTACCAACTTATTTAGTGGAAGGTTTGTTAGCGGGTATTGGCCTTAAGATCGCTTTAAAGTTTTTGCCGTTTTTGTGGACTTTGCCAATAGGCCTGTCGGCTACAGAGGCTTTTTGGACGCCAGATAGAATTACAGTGATCATACTTTCAGTAATTGGCGCAGCAGTTTTCTTGTTGTTGTTTAAGCAATACAAAGATACTAAACCGGCTATACCGTATTTTGTATTAATTATCTTGGGCATTATTGCATCACAATTTTTCGAAGTTAAAATGCTAAAAGTTGAGGATGTTAATTTTGAGCTGGGTTTGCCAATTCCAGATTTTGAAACCACTTACATGTGGATATACGCTATCTTTTTTGCCTTAATGCTAGCTGTGGTTGACGTGATTGAGCAGGTGATGAGTAATGCAGCTATTGAAAAAATTGACCCGTTGGAACGACCTTGTGACAGTAACAACAGTTTGTTGTCAATTTGGGTATCTAACATGGGTGCGAGCTTTTTTGGCGGCATGACTAATTTGGACGGCTTAGCCAAAAGTTCCACAAACCGTCTGGCCGGCGCTTACACAAAATTATCGGTTTTAGTGATTGGACTCATGATTACCTTTTTTGTTTTGAATTCTCAATATTTGGATTATTTGCCATATTTTGCACTAGCCATTATTATGATTTTTGTTGGCGTTAAAATGGTACTTGGCCTGCTCCATGTTGCACAGTTCGGGCCATACGCACTACTGCTTGGCTCTTTGTGTGCTATTTTAGTGTTCAAGGTGGGCATTTTTGAAGGGCTGATTGTAACGTTAGTATTGAACGCAATCATTAATTATGTCATTTTCTCTAAAGTTGAGAACAAACCCGCAGGCACAATTGTTCGTCATTATTTTGATCGATTTAAAAATGACGATACTAACGTCAATTAACCGAAATTTAAGTTTTAACCCAATGTTAATTGTAACAATTATTATTGCTTAGCTATTGACATTATTGCTAAATCTATTGATAATACACGCTCTTTGGTTATGTAGCTCAGCTGGTTAGAGCACAGCATTCATAATGCTGGGGTCGGTGGTTCAAGTCCACCTATAACCACCATATTCTATAAGGCTTTCAGCCTTTTTAAAAAAGTTCAATATTTTTCAGGATTACTCTGGGATTACACCTTGAATTTTTTGACGTCTTTAACTTGTGTCTTTTATCTAAAGTGTTTATAGTGTTAATCCACTAAACAACTACTATTTTTACACTATGTTTCAAACAGGTCATAAAAAGATGGGTGGGCGTAAGCGTGGCACTAAGAACAAGAGGACATTGCTGTCAGCAGATGAGCTGTTGTTAAATCTAGATATTAATCCAATTGAGAAGTTAATTAACATAGCTGAGTCAGATGACGCTTCAGTTGAGCAACGGATACGATGTTGGCAAGAGGTTGCCAAGTACACATACCCTAAGCTTAAATCACAAGAAATCTATATTGACCCTGAGCCTGTTGAGCCAATTGAAATTCATCTTGTGTCGCCAGATGGTACAGTAGAAAAACTATAGACCCATTTAGTTCTTTAATATACATTTATTAATAATTAATAGGTAATTTACAGTTAATGAGAATGATTATCATTTGGTAAATATTCACCATCCTTCAGATATTTACACAGGCTTGGACACCTCTAGGGGGAGGCTCAAACTGTGGTGCAAATGTATTAATTAACTATCCTTTGTATATGAAACAGGATTTCAAATTAACTTGATATATAGATAGCGTCAGTTTTTCCAAGAATGCTTGGAGTTGCGGCAAAAGTGTTTTCGTTAGGGGCAAATATTGTTAAAAAACGATATCCAGAGTGTTTGCTTTTATTGGTTATTATTTTCAGCCTATCAACCTCCTTGACAACAAATTCTCCCTTGTCGTAATACGCTGATGATGAGATTGAAATCAGTAGACAGAGTGTTAGTAGTAATTTATGCATTAATTATTCTTCCCGTTCATTACAGATTTGCACATATATGTTATTTCTTTATAAGCAACTGATCCTGGGGTTGGAAAATCCCAAGAAGGGTTGTCTTTGTTAAATGTATTGAACCTTTGTTTGCCGTCTTTTGCTTTGTATAAAACAGTCGACAGTATTTTGTATTTATTAATATGGCAGTCTGCTTGAATATACCAAGCCTTACTAAGGGCACCAAACATATCTGTCTCGTGGCTGTTTTCCATAGCCCAATAATAAATATATTGCTTGTTTGTCTTAATTGAACTCATGTTTACATAATGTATAGAGCCAAACTTGGTGGTAATGATAGGACTCCATTGTCCGTAAGAATTCAGAGTAGCCAACAATGAGAGTGATAAAAACAATATTAATTTATTCATAAGACAAATTGTACAGAACTTGTTAATGAAGTGATTTGATTTGAGCTACAATTACACAAATGAAATACTTAATAATTCTCACTCTTCTTTTGCTTAATCCATTGGCTCACGCTGAAGAAGGGCAGACATCATTCTTTGATGGTACTAAAACAATCCATTTAAAGTTTACTGATGTCATTGATGATAAATATACTGTTGATGTACTGTGGACTCCTGATGATGGTCTTGCTCCGCAATTGGTTGGACCAGCAACTATTAATTTCGTCAAAAATAGAGGACATTCATTTTCTGTTTCGGCAGAAGCTTTTCACATGCCCTCTGATATATTGAATCAATTAGGGCTTTTAAGACATGATGATGGTGGTGATTATCACACCCTTCCTGTTTATTTGGATAAGGTTTATCCTGTTGAGTATGGCTCTGAAGAGTTGTCACTATTTGATAACTTATATCATCATGGCAAGCTAAGGGTTGGTTCAGCACCTTTTTTCTTTGAAGATATTGATTTTGATGGCAAGGATGAATTGATTCTTATCAATACCAGGGCTGGGCAAAGGCGGGTTGATTCATATACTATTTATCAGGCTACTTACAAAGGTGGAAATATTTATAACTTAGCAACTGATGAGCCTTTTAATATGCTGGACCAAAAAACTACTTTTGATAAAGAAAATAGAACGATAAGTGTATTTTCATCTGGTGGGGCTTGTGGCAGCACAAATGAGAAGTTTAAGTTAGTTGATGGTAAGTACATACCTGTTGAGTTTACTGAGTGGGACCATGCCACTAATAGTGAAAGGTATATTTGTGTAGAATCAGTTTACACAGTTGCCAATGGTAAGCGCACTCTCAAATCTAAAACCGAAAGCTATTGGGACTCTGATAAAAGTGAGAATGTTGAACTTGACACTAAGTATTATTAGACAAATGAATTATCTGATAAGAATAGCAATATTAGCACTAAGCACACTGTTCATCCAGGGCTGTGGCGACAGAGATGCTGTTAACTTGGATGATTATGATGAATATATAAAAAGCACTAACAGTGAAATGATTACATATTATGAGGATGGTGCAATCAGAACTAAAATGCCTTTCAAGAAGGGTGTTAAAGATGGAGAGGCGTATAGTTATTACTCTAACGGAGTTAAAAGAACTGTACTGATTTACAAGAATGACAAGCTAAACGGGATTCAAAAAACTTGGTATGACAATGGAACTTTCAAAAGTGAAGAAGCTATCAGGAATGGAGTGAGGCACGGATATACAAAATCTTACTATGAGTCTGGAGCTAAGAAAGAAGTTGTTTTGTATGAGGATGGAGACCCAGCGATTATCAATATGTATCGTGAAGATGGGACTGTTGAGTTCGAGAAGGATTATAGATAAGAAGATTATCAAGAGGATTTTAAAATGATTAAAAGATTATTAATTGGGTTATCGCTACTATCAACAAATGTTGCTTTTGGTGATGTGATTGACTTAAGTCTAGAACAGGCAAGAGCTGGTGATTTTGAAAAAGCAAAGGAAATTATTATTGATTCGGCTGAAAGCGGGGATGCTGAATCTCAATACCTCTTATCAAAATACTATCAAGACCCAAATGCTTTGAATCAGCCTAAAGTTGGAAAAGAATGGCTGCTTAAGGCTGTAAAGAATGACTACCCAGAAGCTCAGTATACTTATGCTTGGGACTTATCTGCTGGATGGAAAACTGCTTCTGCTGAAAGATTATCTAAAGCGATTTATTGGTTTGAAAAAGCTGGTTATAACGGTAGTGATAGAGCGTATGCAAATCTTGGTGCTTTGTATGATAACGATGAACGTGACGTGCTTAAAGAGATTGAGGAGCTAGCAAACAAAGGTGATGCTATGGCTCAGTACAATATAGGCTGGATTAACGGCAGAGGCTTGTTAACCGAGGATGGTTTAAAGCAAGATGAAGATGTAGCAAAGAGCTGGTTTGAGAAGTCTGCCGAGCAAGGGTTTCAAGATGCCATTGATATTCTTAAGAGAAATTTCTAATATGAGAGAAGGTTGTGGGATGATTAAACAAATACTACTAGCAGCGATGCTTGCAACTACATTATCAGTTAGTGCTGAGACGCCTAAATATGCTTATATTACTGATGAAGTGAATATTCCAATGAGAAGCTCTAGGTCGTTCAATAACAACCTCTTAAAGATGCTGACGACTGGTGATAAACTAGAAGTTATTAGATACTTTGATGGCTGGACTCAGGTGCAATATGGTGGTCAAACAGGTTGGGTGGCATCACGTTATTTATCTGTTAAAGTACCCGTTAAAAACAGACTTAAACTTTTCTTTG
>JAHZJR010000111.1 GCA_022600805.1 Pseudomonadota bacterium | reverse complement strand
GTCAAGGCGGTATCCCAGCCCCAGAAAGCGAAAATCGAACCGGACAGGCCGGCGATGAAGGCCGACATCGTCAGCCCGACCGGGCTGAACCAATCGAAGCTGAAAGGGATGCCGGTTTCTGATGACCCTGACTTCACGATCGCGATCACCGCGAAAGTCAACAGAACTGCCATCTGAAAACCGACCAGAACGAACTGCACGCGTTCGGTGGTGGTAATCCCGCGATAGGCGATCGTGGTGGCCACCGCCAAGAAGGCCATACACGTCAGGACATTGATGACCGGGTTCTGCCACATCGTGGCGAGGCTGTCGCTCCCGACCACATCGCCAACGAACTGATAGAAGAACTGAACCGCGACCCCGGCGAGGTTGGACAACACGATCACTGTCGCCATGACCGCAGCCCAGCCACCGATCCACCCGATATAGGGACCAAAAGCCTTCGTAGTCCAGGTGAACGACGTCCCGCAATCGGGGGCCACCTTGTTGAGTTCGCGGTATGCGTAGGCGGCGAAGAACATCGGCAGGAAACCAGCGATGATGACCACAGCCATCTTCGATCCGGCTTCGGCGACCAGAATTCCGATCGTCGCGGTCAGCACGTAGGCCGGCGCCACCGACGAAATCCCCAGAACGGTCCCGCCCAATAGGCCGACCGCGTTCTGCGACAGGCCCTTTTGCTGAAGATCGGGTTCGGCAAGGTGGCCCGGTTCGTGTGCCTCGATCTGCATGAGACCTCGCTCTGGCCGTAGGTGAGCTCAGACTAGAGCCCGGGGCGGCGGTCTGCCGTCCGATCGCACAGCTTGTGCCCAACGGGGCCACTCAGCTGCGATAGCGGACCCCAGCAGCGGCGGCCCGAGAATCAGTGCCTAGATTGACTGAATGCGCAGGTACTCACGTCGCGCCCGCAGCGCCACGGGCCCGGTTCTGGCAATGGCGGCTCTGGGCATCCTGTCCGGATGCTCGTCGACCACCGAGCCGGAGCCGACTTCGACCGCACCATCCACCTCTTCGACAAGCGGGCCGGTCACCTCCACGTCGGTGGTGCCCCGTGCCGCCGGGGTGTCCCCGGACGGGGTGACAACGGCTGTCAGCGCACCCGCCGAGTCCACCGAGGATGACTATTTCCAGGCCTGTCGAGCTGCGAGGACGTGGATGGATCAACAGGGCGGCGACCCGGGGGCACAGTTCGAGCCCTACTTGAAGATGATCCAAAGCGCGGAGTCGTACGGCCCGGCCACGTTCGGCAGACCTTGGCCCGAGCTGTCCCCTGGGCAACAGTCCGCAGTCATCGTGGCCGTACAGGGAGCCGTCGAAGGGCTCTGCATATAGCCGCATATAGGCGCATATAGGCGCCTGAAACAAGGCCAGCGCACCAGGCTTCCCGACAGCAGTCGGTGACGGGTTCGGTGCGGTTGTTCGCACCGACTCCTCACAGATGCATAGCGTGGCGTACAGATATCCGGGTTGAGGCACAGTTGACCGCAAGTCGGGCATCGGAATCCGACGAAGGCGCAGAATGGGCAGTATGCGGGTCGCACTGGCATTGGGTAGTGGTGGGGCGCGAGGCTACGCCCACATCGGCGTCATCAACGAGCTGCACGAGCGGGGCCACGAAATCGTCGGCATTGCCGGCTCCTCCATGGGTGCCCTGGTCGGAGGGCTCGAGGCCGCTGGCAAGCTGGACGAATACACCTCTTGGGCAGCTGCTTTGACACAGGGTGCGGTGCTGCGCCTCCTGGATCCGACGATCAACTCAGCGGGAGTGTTGCGGGCAGAGAAAGTCCTCGAAGCTGTTCGCGAGATTCTGGGCACAGTCACCATCGAGGAGTTGCCGGTGCCATTCACCTCGGTGGCCACCGACCTGATCGCCGGAAAGTCCGTGTGGATGCAGCGCGGTCCCGTCGACGACGCGATCAGAGCGTCGATCGCGATTCCCGGTGTTATCACCCCGCATATGTTGGGCGGCCGGTTGCTCGCCGACGGCGGCATTCTCGACCCGATCCCGATGGCGCCGATCGCCGCCGTCAACGCGGACGCCACGATCGCTGTCAGCTTGTCCGGGAACGATCCGAATGCCCGAGGGGGGGTAGGTGAGAGTCTCACGGCGGACTTGCTGAGTCGTATGTGGCGCAATACATCGTCCTTGCTCGACACCAAGACTGGTCGGTCACTACTGGACACCCAAGCGGGCCGCGCGGTGCTGGGCCGATTCGCCACATCCGACGACGGGGACGACGACCAGGACGATGAGCAGCCGGGAGTGCCGGCGCTCCCCAAGCTCGGCGGCTTCGAGGTGATGAACCGCACCATTGACATCGCGCAGAACGCGTTGGCACGTCATACGCTGGCCGCCCATCCGCCTGACCTGCTGATCGAGGTTCCCCGGACGGCGTGCCGCGCCTTGGATTTCCATCGTGCCAACGAGGTCATCGAGATCGGGCAGGAACTCGCCAGCGCAGCATTCGACACGTTCGACCCTGAGTTGTCAGAGCCGTAGGAACGCCGCCACCCGATGCGCCTCACGGCGGCCCTGGACCAGACCCGCTTCTGCTGATGGCGCGCGGCACGCCGGATCCAGCGCGTTGGGCCCGAATGCCGCGAGCGATTCGGGATCGGCGAACACCGCCAGAGTCGAACCGGGGAATGCGCCGATCTCCTCAGCGGCAGGTGTCCCCCAGGGCGATGGGGCATCCACCCCGGAGGGCACTAACGCTACGGCGACACTGCAGTCCCGCACC
>JAHZJR010000118.1 GCA_022600805.1 Pseudomonadota bacterium | reverse complement strand
TGTAATATTATTAATTTACCTTTCGCGTCACTCGTTAAAACTAGGTTACGTTGTTTTAATAAACTAATAATAAACGCTAATATTTTTTGTCCCGGCTCGATAGCCACGCGGTCAAAAACGGCGCCTTGTTCCGCTTGAAATTCTACGCTAATACCGAACGGCGAAACCAACGTCGTTATAATTTCCTGTAGACCTTGTCCGTTAAATTCTAACGGGAACGAACTAGCGGGCGGCGTACAATCGTTTAACGCACCCGGTAACGAATAGCAACTAACCGAAATAGTTTTACTATTGTTTTCGATTACCGGATTAGGGGTTAACATCGTACCAGTAAACACCGGGTCGCCGCCTACGGTGATAACTACGGATTGAAAAGAAAACGGGCGGAACGCTTCTTTAAAATTTGGTAAATCAACATCGAACGGGGCACTAAATTCGACCGTACCGATTGTATCTAACGAATCTATAATCCGTATTTTATCCCAAAATTTAAAACGTGTGCCGTTTATTAAAACCGCCGTTTCGTCGATATTACCGAAGTCGGTTTGTTGTTGTATATTTTTAGGGGCATCCGGTATGGTCGGTATAGTTATAACCGTACCCGGTGTTAACGGTTCGCTAACGCCGGGGTTTGCCGTTGCTATACGGTTCGCGTCTTGTTCCGTTCCGTATTTTTTCCGAGCGATTAATTCGAATGTATCACCGGCGACGACGTTATATGTAGTAGACAATTTCGCGCCCTCTAGGTAGTTCCAATATTTCGGACCCGGTTAAATCGTTCGAGGTAATAAAAAAATCTATTTGGTCGTCTATACTTCCGTGTAGTTCGCCGACTAAATCTATAACAGTTCGGGAACGGTCTAAAATTAATTTACGTTCCTGTTTTAGTGTAAAAGATATCTCGACTAAAAAACCAGCGGTTACTGCTACCGCCTCTTGTAATTGTTGGTATGCGCTACCCGTATCGATTTCCGCTAACGCTTCGAAGTTATCGTCGCGCCATGTAACAAGGTCGGCGAATTGGTCGAGTACAAATTCCGCCGCGTTTAACGCTTCGGACTTAGTTATAAACTGATTATTAACCACAGCTACGACGGACCCGGTTACGTAGGTCGACGCGTATAAATCTTGTGTGTGAAATTCGTTAGAATTAACGCTCGCACCGTTACCGGAAAATATCGCGTCGGCTAAATCTTTATACGCGTCAAGTCGTGCGGTTATATTCGTTAGCGCGCGCGCGGGCGCCTGTATTAATAATACGGTTTGAAACGCAAGCGTTAACGGTTCGGATATTAAAACGTCGATACCCTGATTAATAGAATCGTTAATCGCGTTAAATTCTTTTTGTACGTCCTCTTGTACATCGGCTATCGATTGTAAACCACCCTCGACACTGTTTAACAACGCGTCGTATGTGTTCTTAAAACTCGATTGCTCGACCGCGCTATCTAAATCCGTAACGTCTTCGAATTCGGCAGCGGACGCGGTGTTATATTCATCGACCGACGTTAATACGTTACTTGCCGGGTCCGCTTGTGACGTCGGATAAATAAGTCCGATTGTTTCCCAAAATACCACATCGATTATAGATTGATTACTAGCGGTTTTTAAATCGTCGCGTTGTGTAATAGTTCCGAACGGTACAACATCGACGGCACCGTATAGAGGGTGTTCTAATTTACCCGTCCCGCGCTCGCTTAATAACTCGTCTAAGAACGCCGCTTCTAAATCGTGGTCGTCACCCCAAAATATAATACGAAGCGGGTAGCGGCGCCCTGAGTGCCCCAAATCTTGTATATAGGTCCCGTCTGCGTCCGGGAAGTTAAACGCGGTAGTTTTCTTATCGAACGACTTGCGTACGTTCTCATAATTGAAAATTATAAACCGACCGGACGGCGACGTATAACGCGCCTCTATTATTCTATCGACCCACGACATATTATAACCCGCCCGATTGTTGTAATTGTAATCCGGTACCAAGTGTACCGCCTGTAACTTCCGCGCGCCCGGTGTCGTCTTTAATAGTAACCTCGGCGGTACTTGTTGTGCGTTGTTCCTCGATACTACGCGCTACGCGGTCTTGTGGGCTAACGATTTGTGGACCGGTCGCGCCCGTCGGTTGTGCGGTGTCACCAAATAAATCAGCGGCGGCACTACCTAAAAATTTACCTATGTCGCTAAGTACCGGAATATCAGATAAAAACGCCGTCGCTTTTTCGAGTAGTTTAAATTTATCGATTAAGAACACGACGCCCGCGACTAACGCTGTTATAGCTGTTACCCATAGCGCTATAGGATTTACTAACATGATTAAATTAAAAGCAGTTACCGCAAGCGTGGCGGTCTTGACCGCCGTCGCAAATGCTATAAACGAAGCGACTCCGATAGCTATACGTTTAATCCATTTAACAATAGTTTCGAGGTTAGTAATTAAGTTTAAGAAAAATTCGCCGATGTTTGTAGCGATTAATTTTTCGTTAGCGCTAACCCATGCGGTCATTTTATCGATAGCCTCTTTTAACGGTCCTTCGTTCATAGAGAAAATAGATATTTTAACACCGTCTATCGCGCTCGTTAATTGGTCGATAGAACCTTTAACGTCGTTTCGAATAAATGCGGCGGTCGCTTTTGTTGAACCTTGCGCGCTTTCTAACGTGGTCCGTAACTTTCTAATTTTGTCGGTGCCTTCACCGAGTAAATTAGCGGCGGACGCTAACGATATCTTACCGAATATAGCATTAACCACACCGAGCATTTTATCCTCGTCCATGTCTTTTATTGCCGCTTGCAAGTCTTCGAATACGTCGGCAACGTCGCGCATTTTTCCGCCTGCGGCTAATGGGATTTTTAATTTTTTAAATGTTTTACCGGCTTGATTACCTACACCCGCGAGCGCGAGCGCAATATTTTTAGTCGCGGTACCGGCTTCGCTACCTTTAATACCGACACTAGCTAACGTACCGGCAACGGCGGCAAATGTTTCGATAGATTGCCCGGCTTTAACTGCGACCGGGGCACCTTTTTTAACCGACTCGAATA
>JAHZJR010000132.1 GCA_022600805.1 Pseudomonadota bacterium | reverse complement strand
TTAAACACTAACACAAAGATATTGTAAGGAGCATTCTCTACTCCTATAGTCAATTCACTGAGATGAGAGCTTTAGCTCTGTAAGGATTATTTAGGTGTTAGCTGATGAATAAAGGTGTTGGAATAGGTAATGGAATAAGGAATAGAGAGGAAATAGAAAGGAATGTCATACAACCCCCTTAAAGCCATTTAATGCATTAGCCAATACAAAACCATAGCGTAGCAATTAAAACCCCTTGTAGATGCTTCTATGTGTCCTACAATGCTAAAGGAAGCTTCAGGACAATATCAGAAGCATAGGGGGGGGGGAGTGTATAGGAAGAAGTTAGAAAAAGAAAGGTTGAGGAATCCATCTCTAAGTCTTTTTTTCTAGATATCACTTATAGAAGATTTCCATCTCTACCTATTTTTTTCCCTAACTCCTATATTATTTTTTATGAGATAGTCAAGTCTTCTAATTTCCTATTTCGTAAAATCCATCATCTTTTTCAAGACATGTTCTGCATAGTATTTCTTCATGCTTTTCTAAGACTTCTCCACAATCGAAGCAGTAGCATTCTGTTAGTAAACTCATATATTTTTTCTCCATTTATAGTATAGTAACCAACAACCTACTTCACCACCTGCTGTTATTGCAAGTGCTAATACTTTGTTGATTTTATTTTTTAGACAATTGTAGAAGATGGTTGGATTACATGTTTCATCATGTAATTTACAACAATCTCCAATGTATGTTCCAAATACGTATTCTGGGAACAGTGTACAGTAGTCCTTTTTAAGCTTCATATGGATTCCCTTTTCCATCACATTGACATGTTCTGCATCCACATTTTTTACATCCCATTTGTACTGTTAATATTTGACTCATTTCTGTTCTCCTACGTTTGCTCCGAATAGGAACGACATTATTGTTAATACTGATACTCTTAAAGTATCATCCATAATCATACCTTCAACTGGTACTACTACTGTTTCTCCTGCTAGTTCAACTAATCCCCATAAGAATGATGGACCATCCTCATATTTTACTAGATTAGTTGCTGTTTCAGGAGAACCTATTGAGATGTAAGCAAATAATGAAATCATTATAAAAACAGCGAATCTTTTCATCCAGATTCCACCACTATTCCTTGCATTCTCTATAGATTTCTCTTGTAGTTCATGACCTTTTAAAAGGAGTTTGTACTCCTGCTGTTTTGCGTGTTGATGGTTTGCGATTAGTTGAAAGATGAAGCCTGTTACAGCTCCACCACCCATAGCCATAACTGACTCAATCATTTTATTTTCCTCTAACTGTAAAATTTCTTACTTGTAAAGCATGACCTTCTTCTGCGTATGGCATACATCCAAAGTCAGGACTGCTGAACTCTTCATCAGTTACCTCAATCTCTATTGAGTGAAAGCCAAGTTCTGTGATACCAGCTACATCAAATACTTTTTCAGTTCCACCAATAGTAGAACGGTACTTGGTCTTTTACATCCACATGATGGTGTGGACCTGCATTGTATGTTGCTGGTAAAGTTGCACCAAAATGAATCAACGATTCTGACATTTTCTCTGAAATTGTACAAGGACCCGTTACTCCTGTATCTACCCATGCAGTTCCATTACCATTTGCGTATATTGTTGCCATTATTTCTCCTTAATGAATAAATGCCACTGCTACAGCGACAATTGATGTTAAAAGGAAGGTGATACCACCTCCCAGAATTTTATATACTATTTTCTTATGTGCTTGGAAGTCATCTATTAATATATCTATCTTCACTGCTAAAACTTCAACTTCCGTTGTGCTCAATTTCTTTCCTTTTCTTTTTAACTATATGTTATGTCTCCACGAGAGAAACTTAATCCACCTTTTGCAGATGTTACTCCTGTTTCATCAAATGTACCCAAATGTGTAATGTTTGCGTAATTGCTTGAGGTAGATAAGTCTGCCTTGCTTGATGTAAGTTCTGTTACCTGAGCTTGGTCAAAAGCTGTACCATTAGCTACAAATAAACTATCTAATCTTGAGTACCAACCTGCAATATCTTGAGTAGCGGTAGGTGCTCCTACTTGATTAGAACCTAAATTTCTCTGCCATCTATTCTCCTTTTATATTATATAACGCTTCTCTTTCTTCTTCTGAAGGGTCTTCAACATCTATTTCATATTCAGTATTAATGACTGGTGTAGTTTGTGGTGCAGGTACAAAAGTACTTCCACCATAATATGTTGTTAGTGTTGTTGTATTTCTATATGAATCTAAAAGGCTTAAATCTGTCCCTCTCCAATCTATATATGTTTTTTCTTCTGTATTACAACTCATTTTTCGTCTCCTTCTACAGTATCTTGAACAAAACCTTTAAAAGGTCTATAATGAACTCTATTTTTCATTAGCTTTTCAAGTCCTAATGTTTCTGGATGCTTATATGCATTTACCATATATTTTGGTATTACATTTGAACCAGCTCTATTTTGTAATGTGTCCAAGAAACCTTTTTCTTCTAGTTTTTCTTTAGTTCCAAGATATGCTGAATCTTCTGCAAAGTCTATCATGGCTTCTAATGGATTAACTGAACTTAGATTTCTGTCCGTCTCTTGTCCTAGGATGAACAGCGAGATACCTAACGCTAATGCTGTTACTGGGTTGTCTTTTGATAGTTTTAAAAGCTGAGGTGAAGTTAATGAGAACCATTTAGCGAATGGTACAATTCCATACTTATCTAATTTCTCAATTAGTGGTGGAACCATTTTATCCATATTACCAAATAGATTGTTAGCTTCTCTTACAGCTTCTTCCATAGACTTCCCTTTACTCATTAGTTGTTTGGTCATTGCATATCTACCCATTGTATCAATTGCTGAGAATGCTTCTAGAGATACTTTTCCACCTATTGTTTTCTGGTTTAGATTTAAGTATTTAAAAGGAACAGATAGTTTACCTAGTTTGTCTTCTAGCATTGAACCTAGTAAGTCATTATCTCCAAGAACACCTTCAACTTTATTTGTTGAAAGTCCAGCTCTTTCCATTTTGTATAGGATGTTGTTTTCTAACTTCTTGGTTATTCTAGGGTCTGGCTTCTTTCCAGCAGAAGTTCTTAATGTTTGTCTTCTTACTAGCTCTTTCATTTCTTTCAGGTCTCTAATTGCTTCTTTTTGATATTTAGCATATTTTATTGGATTTGCTTTTTGTGCCATTCCTAAAGTCTGGTTTACTAGCATTGCATTCAGATATGATGTCGGATTCTTTAATACTACATTCTGTTTGAACATTACTCCAAGGTTATTCAGAAGTCTATCTGCAATTTTTACAGCTTGTGAACTTTCATCATTTGCAAACAATCTTACTTCCTTTCTTCCTAGAAGCTTATCTATGAATTGTGGATTAATGTAGTTGAAGTCTTCTCTTAAATGAAAAGGTATCATTGCTTTTTGTTCTTTTGTCATTTCAACAAAATTAGCTTTAGGTTCTTTAGAAAATAGATTTGATTTTCCACCTTCTAATTCATCTAATACTTTTGCAATTATTCCTTGTTCATGTAGTTTCTCTGAAGTTGAACGTACTGTTTCTGCAATAATTTCAGATAAGTCATCTATCTTACCAGCTTCATACCTGATTTTGTCTCCAGCTACTTGTCTGTATTTACCATTAGTCTTCTTCAGTCTGTTGTCTTGCATGAATTTCAATTCTTCATCAAGAGTTTTAAATCTTCCTAAATGCTTGCTTCCCTTTTTCCATAGGTCTTCTATGTATTTAGACTGTGCTTTCGTTCTCCTATCGTTAGTAATATTGAATATTTGTTTTACAGCTTTCATCTCTTTTTGACTTAATCCCTGTAAATCTTCCATTCTCTTTTCTAACAACTGTTCTGGCAAGTCACCTTCAAATTGAGTACCTACTTTCTTGTTTTCTCTTTCCGAACCAATCACACCTTCTTCGTACTTCTGTTCAGCATCATATTTTACTTTCCCGTCATCATCTATAAATTTATTTCCCTTATAGACTTCTGATTTAAATCCTTTGACCATTTTCTCTGGATTATTCTGAAATAAACTTCTTTCTGAAATCATTCTATTATTAGCCATGACATCTAAAACATAGTTCATATCTTTACTGTTATCCAGTCTATTTAATGCTTCCCATCCATTGTTGTCTTTCATTGCTTTAATACTAATTAGTTGGTCAATCAGTTTGATTGCTGATTTATCTAAATTGTATCTCTCTGCAATTAAAGTAGCATTATTTAGATATGCTCCATACTGTTCAGATTTTGAAGTTAATGCTCTAGCTCCATCGTTTATTTCTTTCCAGATTAGTCTTCTAAGTGAACCAGCATTCTTCCAAATTGAATCAGCTTTTTCTTTAGTCATTCCTCTTATTGCTTCATAGTCTGAATTCAAAAGAACAGAGATGTCCTTCTGTTGTTTCTTTGGAATCTTTTTGACTCTGTTTGCAATTATTTCAGCTTTTCTTGAAGACTCTGACCTAAATACATTTCTCATTACTTCTAGAGTATTGAATTCTTTATAGACTGGACTTGAACTTAACTGTTCATTCCAAGTTGTCATATAATCTGAAGTTCTAGGTCGCTCTCCAAGTTCTGTTTTCATCACTAAATTATGAGCTTTAGCTTCACTTGTAGTTAGTTCCTTAGCTGGTTTCCATGATTTAACTTGCTTTGATAATGCTTTGAAATCTGGTGCTATTACTGTTTCTTTATTTAATCTTTTTACTCTAATCTTTTGTTTTACTAATTTTGTTACTTGTTTTATTTCTCTTGTTGTCATACCTTTTAATTGTTTACGGTATTGTCTCATTTGTTCTGTTTCTATCTGTTGTATAGTTTTGTTATTTGATAGTAAACTGTTACCTTTTTCGTCAAAGAACTTTCTTTTACCTTCTAAGTAACCTACTAGCATTGGATTCTTTTCTGCTTTTGCTCTAGCCTCTGTAAATATTTCTTCTTGAATTCTATCGAAGTGCTTTCCTTCTGGAACCTTAATTCTAGGTTGTTTTCTACCAGTAAGGGCTTCTACCATAGCTCTCTCATAAACATCATCAGTCGTTCTTGCATTTGAGTATTTCAGCGTATTGAATCCTGCTTCAGTTACCATATGGTCAGTTAGTTGATTTACTCCAGATAATTTAACATTATTTCTTGCAAAGTATTCTCTTATTAAGTCATCTTCTTCAAGCAATCTATCATTTGTCATATCCCTAGGTGTATCATGTTCTTCATACTTATTTGCAAAGTGTTCAAAATCCATTGATTTACCTAAAGATTTCTCTAGATGGTCTTCTGTTAGTGTATTCTTTTTTAGAGGTTCACCTTTGTATCCTAACTGAGTCATAATGTCATGTAAAGTATTTGATTTTAATAAATCTTTCTGTACATCCAATGCTGTCCTAAAGACTAAATCACTATGCTCTGTTCTGAATGTAAGTGCATCATGGATAGCTCTTGAATCAATTTCCATATCTCCAAGTCTGTTTCCAATCTCTCTAATAATATATCCATCAATTGAATGCATTATGTTTGGAGCTAATGCTCTTGAATACTTATCATACTCACCAGTACCAAATTCAATTGTTTGACCAGTTTTCTGCTTAACAGAATCCTTTCCTTTTAGACTGAATGATACTTCTGTTCCATCTGGTAGATTATATTTGAATTCACCTTTTGGATTGTTGTCAGCTAATTTCATTAAAGCATCTGATAGTTCATAGAAAGCTGGATAATCTTCTTTCATTGCTCTTTCATAACCATCGAATAATGCTTTATCACCTTTAACTTGCTTTAGAAGTCCTTTTTCCATTTGTCCATACATTTGTTGCATAAACAATGGTTTAATGTCTGACTTAGTATAGTTTGTACCTAACTCTCTGTTGATTCTCTCTGCAATCTTGCTTCTAAAATCATCTGATTTACCAGTAAGTTTTACATTCTCTGCAATCTTTAAGTCTCCCATCAATATAGCCATATTCTGACCTACTGAATTTGAGAAGTCTGCTGTACTATCTGTTGCTAAGATTCTTTGTTTTGGTTTCTCAGCTTTTTTTGTAGGTAATCCTAATTCTGTTCTTTTTTTGTTATTATATTCTTCAATAAGCTCAGAACGAACTTCATCTCTTCTTACCAACTCATTTTCTTTAGTTGCAATAGGTTGAGACAATTCTGCTACTTTCTCTGGTTTAGCTCCATTGTCTAATAGTTTCTTTTCAAAACCATCTAGTGTTGCTTTTCCAGATTTGATGTTCTTAACTCTTGCTTCATGTTTAACTCTTGCTTGTTTTAGTCCTTTGGTTGAATTGTCTGGTCTTTCTCCACTTGTTTCTTTTCTTGGTTTTGGAGTTTTGAATTCTATTCTTTTGATTTGTAATTTATCTCTGATTTCATTGGCTCTTGCAAACTCTTTATCCAGTCCTTCTTGGTCTTTAACCTTAATCACTGAACGTTCTAGTTCTTTTCCTTCTAGCCAATCTCTAAGTCTATCTTGAACATCCATTTTACTTAATTCTTTTTGCTCATATAAAGCAAGGTCTGTTGTTAAATTCGTATATTCATCAATGACTTTTTGATGTGGAGTAAAGGCTGAACCTTTAGTCGATTCTGCATCATATTTAAAACCTTTACTGTTTGCAATGTCTTCCACACTTTTAACAG
>JAHZJR010000130.1 GCA_022600805.1 Pseudomonadota bacterium | reverse complement strand
GGGGCCGTCACGGTGCCGATCTACGAGACCAGCTCGGCCGAGCAGGTGCAGTTCGTACTGGCTGATTCCGGCGCGGTGGCGGCGTTCGCCGAGACCGACGTCCACGGCGACAGGATCGAGGCGCTGCGCGACACCCTGCCGCAGCTGCGCAAGGTATACCGCATCGAAGGTGCTGGCACCCCAGCACTCGATGAGCTGGCCGAAGCCGGCCGAGAGCTGGACGCCGCCGCGGTAGACGAGCGGCTGGCGGGAATCAAGTCGGCCGACCCCGCGACCCTGATCTACACCTCGGGAACGACCGGACGGCCAAAGGGCTGTCAGCTGACCCACTCCAACCTGCTCTACGAAACCCGCGGCGCCGAGGCGTGCTTCCCCGAGCACCTGGCCAAAGGCGAAAAACTGCTCGTGTTCTTGCCACTGGCCCATGTGCTTGCCCGCGCCCTGACCATCAGCGCCTTCGCCAACGGGGTGACGCTCGGCTTCACCAGCGACATCAAGAACTTGGTACCGATGCTCGCGGTGTTCAAGCCGACGCTGGAGGTATCCGTGCCACGGGTGTTCGAGAAGGTCTACAACACCGCCGAACAGAACGCCGAGAGCGGCGGCAAGGGCAAGATCTTCGCAGCGGCGGCCGATGTAGCGATCGAATGGAGCAAGGCGCAAGACACTGGCGGTGCCGGCCTGCTGCTCAGACTCAAGCACGCCGTGTTCGACAAGCTCGTCTACAGCAAGCTTCGGGCCGCACTCGGCGGCGAATGCCACGCCGCGATCTCCGGTGGCGCCCCGCTGGGGGTACGGCTGGGCCACTTTTACCGTGGCGCCGGATTGAGCATTTACGAGGGTTACGGGCTTACCGAGACCAGCGCGGCAATCTGCGTGAACCGAGTGGGCGATCTGCGGGTGGGCTCAGTCGGCAAGTTGCTCCCTGGCAACAGCATGCAACTCGGTGAAGACGGCGAGGTGATGGTCAAGGGCGGCGTGGTGTTCAGCGGTTATTGGGGCAACGAAGCCGAAACCGACGCGGTCTTCAGCGGGGATTGGTTCCACACAGGCGATCTGGGTGCGATCGACGAAGACGGATTCCTCAGTATCGTCGGCCGCAAGAAGGAGATCATCGTCACCGCCGGCGGCAAGAACGTCGCGCCCGCATTGCTCGAAGATCGCTTGCGCGCACATCCACTGATCAGCCAGGCGATGTGCGTCGGGGACAACCAGCCCTTCATCGCCGCGCTGATCACCATCGACCCGGAGGCCTTCCCGGGATGGAAGGAACGCAACGGCAAGGATGCGGGCACATCCGTCGCCGACATGTCCACCGATCCAGACCTGAGCGCGGAGATCGAGCTGGCCGTCAACGAGGCCAACAACGCGGTGTCGAAGGCCGAACAGATCCGCAAGTTCCGCATCCTGCCGGTCGACTTCTCCGAAGACACCGGCGAGCTGACCCCAACGTTGAAGGTCAAGCGCAAGATCGTGGCCGGCAAGTTCGCAGCCGAGATCGATGCGCTCTACGCCAAGGACGCCCAGGCCTAGAGCAGCCGGGCCAGGCGTTCGGCTTGACGATCCCACTGCCACTGGTCAACTACCCAGCGGCGGCCGGCCGCACCCATAGCCGCCGCACCACGAGGGTCGGAAAGCAGATCGCCGACAGCCCCAGCGATGCCGTCCACGTCCCAGCCGTCAACGACGACGCCCGTCTCCCCGTCCACCACGGTTTCCGGCGCCCCGCCCGATCGTCCGGCCACCACTGGCACTCCGCACGCCGAGGCCTCCAAGTAGACGATGCCAAGTCCCTCGACATCTAGGCCCGCCCCCCGGGTCCGGCACGGCATCGCAAAGACATCCGCCATGGCGTGGTGGGCGGGGAGTTCATCGGTGGCCACCCCATCGGTGAACACCACGTGCTCGGCGATCCCCAACGCGTGTGCCTGACGGTGCAGCGACGTCCGGTACGGGCCGCCACCCACAATCACCAGTGCCGTACCGGGCACCTGTTCCCGAATCACCGGAAGGGCACGAATCAGCATGTCCTGCCCCTTACGCGGCACCAGTCGCGAAACACAGACGACGACTGGCCGCCCACCGAGGCCGTAGCGGTCCCGCAGTTGGGCGCGCGCGACCTCGTCGGGAACGAATCGACCGGTGTCCACGCCGGGCGGTACCAGCTCCAATGCTGCGTTGCGCCCAAGAGCGGAGGAGATCCGCCTGCGGGTGTAGGCGCTGATGTAGGTCACCACATCGGTGTCGTTTCCGATGCGGCGCAGCGCATTTCGCGCCAGCGGCAACATCGACCAGCCAACCTCGTGACCATGCGTGCTCGCGATGATGCGGTCGGCCCCGGCAGCGCGGGCCATTGAGCTCATCAGCGCGAGCGGCGCCGCGGCTCCAAACCACACCGTGTCCACGTCGCGCTCAGCGATGAGCCGTCGCATGCGCGCCGCCACCGTCGGCTGAGGCAGCATCAGGGTTCCGGGGTGTCGCACGATGTCGTATCCCGCGGCCTTCGCTGCTGCGTCGTAGTC
>JAHZJR010000091.1 GCA_022600805.1 Pseudomonadota bacterium | reverse complement strand
GTGACCTACTATTTCTTTGTATAGGTTGTTCAGTACCATTGACCCCTGAATCTAAATAGATACCATAGTCTTCACCGAATACCTCTATAACAAACTTACCTTGTTCTACCTTAGCAACACCACGATATGAGTCAGCCAATCTACCAGTCTTTCTTGGAGCACGGTTTCCCATCTCTCTTGCATACTGGTCAGCATAGGTTAAAACTATATCCTTTATGTTGTCTAAGTCAGCCATTATATCTCCGTAGGTATGTTACATAGTGTAATGCCTGATGAGTCAGTTACGATATCTACCGTTGCTACCCAACCAAACATTCTATCTTGGAAACCTTCCATAACCGGCACAATCGTTGTCATACTAATCTCATACTCTTGTTGTTCAGCACCATCTCTAAAGAAAGCATAAACGTCGTATAAGGTACGTTCACAATCACTCATTGTCTGAGTGTCCGTGGTTCTATCTAGCTTCGGTACGTCTAACATATAGACCTCAAAGGTCAATGTACGTTGTCCGAATGGTTGTAACCCAATAGATGATATAGGTCTTAGCCACAACAATGGGTATGGTTGATTAGATGCATCGCTGAGTTTATCTAATGACCCATGACCAAAGGATTGTATGAATGTATGGTATGTAGATGCCCTCTCGAACTTATCTACTATTTCTTTGTATGTTTTCATTATATCTCCGTTGTTGTTCTTTCTCTTTTTCTATCTCAGACTCCATGGATATCCAGTTCAATATAAATATGACGTTAACATCCGTTATAGTCTTATCTCCTGTTATTTGGAGGATTTTGGTGGTATCAAGGTTTCTGAAGACTGCGAGCCATCCATAGTGCTCTGCGATGCTAGGACCTGAATCACCTCGTCCATCTCCGTTATCATCTTCACTCTCTGCTCCTCGGTCATGTTGGGGGAATAGGTTGCTAAATCTCTTTGTAGTTGCAGACCGAACATTATAAAAAAATGCAATGCTCCCAATGCGTATTCAATCGGCAGGTCAGCAAATACCTCCTTCCGCCAATCACGTTTCTCAACGTCGTATTCTTCAACCTCATACATCTTGAAGAGATTTGTTGGTTCACCCTTCAGATGTCTGATATAATCCTTTATCTTCCACTCTAAGTCTTTGAAGTTCTCTTTGACTACTGGCCTATACAATATAGCGAGTATCTCTTCAAGGTTACCTATTGGGTCTTCTAATCTATTGTCAAGGTCAATCCACTCACCTACTGCCATTTTGCTTATTGGTTGGAATCCGTATGTGATATCGTTAAATGTAAACACTGGGTAGAATGTGTTGTCTACCTCTCCTAATATCTTCTCTACACCTTTGTATACTTGCAGCATGTCATGCATTGACCACCTCATAATCTCTTCTTCAGAGTGTTCGGTTGTTGCTACTAATGTATGGATTACTTTCTCTACCTCGTCTAAGTGTTCGAAGTTACCTAAGGCTTTGTAATGCCTTACTGAGAAGTAATCAGGTATTTCTACTTTAATCTTTGCCATTTATATCTTCCTTTACTATAGAATATATTTCAACATCACTTTTGATTGTATAACGAAAAAACCCCCAAGGCTTATCGGACGGCCTTGAGGGTCTTAATAGGATGAGCTAAACAAAGTAAGTAGTTATGAAATACGAAAAAAACCCACCCTATGTAGTAGCTGAAATACGTTAGAGACTAATCAAACAAGATATACCAGCTTACTATACTATAATATAATCTAAAGTTTATGTTGTTACCAAAACTTGTTATTTTCTAATGTTTGAGTCAAGGCAGATACTGTAGAGGTAAGGTATCGGTTACATAACATTGTGTAATCGTATCTATGCACTGCCTCAGTCTTCTTGTTCCTATCTCTCTTATTATATATGCTCACAGCACCATCTCCACCTATTGGATAGTAGACCCCATCGTTAAACTTCCATTGCTGGAAATCCTTAGAACGTAAGTCATAGAATACTGCCGTGTTTATTACGAACCCATACTTTGATATGATGAATGATTCGTTGATACCACCTATACAAGCAAAGTCAATGTTGTATCTGCCTGGCTTGATGTTATATGCTTTACTTGGTGGATAGAACTTATAGAACTTATCCATCCACTTTGTTCCAAACTCTTGTACGAGCTTTGGATTGTTTACGAAATCTGGTGTTGGTAGTTTAGCCATTTTATTTTCTCCTTGTTTTCTTTTGGTTGGTAGGGGAGACGAAGCGCCTAAAACAGTTACATCAAGTTAAAATGAAACCTCGTACTCCCCTACTCTTGAAACAATAGCTACTCTTCAGTAGTCTTATTAGGCACTTTACTTAACCAATCGCTACTCAACTTACCACTACGGTATGCCTTATCGAGTTTTTCGTTTACCTGTTGCAATGCTTCTTGCAAGTTCTTTTTTTGTTTTGCGTTCATCTTATTATTATTTTATGTTACTAATATACAAATAAATATTGGACTTTCCAAATATTTATCTATCTTTTTTTTATTTTGTCTCTTTTGAGACCCGTCCCCTCACCGAAGAAGAGAGAGGGCTGT
>JAHZJR010000092.1 GCA_022600805.1 Pseudomonadota bacterium | reverse complement strand
TTGTGTCTTCATAATATCAGCTTTAGCTTGTTCCATCTGCATCTGTTGTTGTATCTGTTGCATCTGCTGTGCTTGAGGATTAGGCTTCATACCTTCCATTAAAGCATTGACTAACTGGTCTCTATTATGAATACTAGAGTTTTGGAATACTGCTAACATTAAAATATTGAAAGCAGGTGAATCTTTAGGTACTGACTGTAGCATAGAGACCATCTGTTGCATCTCTAGTTCTTTAGCCATAATACCCATAGTAGAGTAAGGTACGAACTTATAGTCTGATACTGGATATCTATCTACATCAAATTGAATCTTCCTCCACATAGTCTTATTAATCATAGGGATTAAGAAAGTATTTTGGAAGTTCATTAGAGTACGCTTCTGTCTCTTGATAGCTGCTGATTGCATCATAGACATACCACTAGAAGTAGCTCTATCAGGTGCTGCTGTAGAGTCTGAAGAACCAGTGCCCATCTGAATCATATTCTGTAATAGAGCGACCTGTGCATCATTATTAGGATTAGGTGAACCTAGAGTTAATGGCATAATAGCCTGTCTAGGGTCACCATTAGTAAGGATAGTCTTACCAGGTCTAACCTCTAACTTCAATCCTCTAGGTAGACGGGTAGCATCTGCTGCCATCATAGGTGTAGTAGTTAAGGCTAAATTATCAATCCTTGCACGCATCTCTGCATCTAAAGCTTTCTGAGGGTTATATCCTTTCTCACAGATACCTCTGCCCCAGAACTTACTAGGTACTAAATCGTGTTGGTAAGAGATAAAAGGTTTATCTTCCATCATAAATGGATTCTCTTCAGCACGTAAGATATATTGGTCATTAGCGATAGTGACTACAGCTTCAACCAATTCATCTTCATTATACTCAAAGTCATCAGTATCTTTCTTCTTATTTAAGAATTTCTTAGGTACCTTACCCCAATACTCACAAATCTTAATCTGGTCACTAGCATCACGTTGTGAATACTCTGGGTCAAATCCTACTTGTACGACATCCACATCTGCCTCTATATCTAGAGAACGGTATACACCACTAGCCATCCCTTCAGAGATAATATAACGTGGCTTATATACCTCGTGTGCTACGCCTAAGGCTTCATCGATAGACTCTGCACTAGGGTCAATTAGGAATTCTTTAGGGGATATAGCTTCAATTCTTACTTCTATGTCAGTATATTCTGTTAGCTCTCTAGATGTAGTTAGTGTTCCTTCTACAGGAACCTCTGCTGGTTTCTTAGTTACTTTCTCTTCAGTGATAATCTTACCGATACCAGTACCATAGATAGCACCATTTAAGAATACTTCACATAGAGCATCTTTAGCTCCAGCCATCTCTAAATCTTCTTGTAGTAAGTTACGGATTAGTTCCGCATCTTTATTATCTTTATCTAGTAGGTCATCTTTAATGTCGAACCACTTGCCTCTACCGAAGGTAGCTTCCTCAATTTCTGCTACTGAAGATTCTACTGCCTGCTGTAGTGCAGGAGAGATTAGTCTAGATTTCTCTGACTTACGTACTTGGTCTTCACTAGACCAGATACCTCTCCACAGACGGTAGTATTCATCCCACTGCTTTAAATAGTTATTATCTCTGTGGTTACGCCATTGTTCTAATCTAGTAGATAGCCATCCTGCTAGTGCTTGATAATCATTCTCATTATTATAACTCATTCTTTAATATCCACTAACATCATCATAAGGTTCCCAATCATCATCTAATTCAATAGTGTGCATAAAGTCTGCTACACTAACCTGGTCTATGTAAGCCAAGGCATCTATAATATCATCGTGTGTCCCTTTAGTAGGGAACTCCACTAACTGTACTTCTAGGTCTTTAATGTAGCTAGGGTCTGGATTGAAACTAATCTTTCCGTGTTCTAGTCTACCTTGTAGAGACCAAGTAATTCTATCTGTCTTCTTCTTACCACCGTGGGAGACATCAGTAATAGGTACCCACCTACCTGCTACTCTCATCTCGTCTTCTAGATAAGGAAGGATAGCATTCTTTAATGCTCCTGCTTCAATACCTACAGTCGTGACTTCATTCTCAATAGCTGAAGATAAAATCTTCTTAGCGGTTTCTTTAATGGACCAACGACCGTGAAGTATATCTTTAACCCACCAATGGTCACCATCGATTTTAACGATAGCGATTGCTGTTTCATCCAACTTAGAGCCTTTAAGACCACGTTCCTTCTCCACATTTTCATAACCTGCTGGGTCAACTGCCATAACGAAGTTACCATCTTCAGGTTCTTCATCCTCAGTTTTAATCCAATCTGACTTAAATATACCACCAGTGAATGAAACAAAGCTAGCTTCAAACTCTTGTCTGAAGGCTTGAGTAGACATATTCTTTCTAGCTATATCAATCTCTTCAGGGTCAATCAGAGGGTTATCTGTACTATTATATTGGAATGCTTCCCAATCTTCATTACTATCTTTATCTGCTTCCATCCATAAATCATAGAAGTGATTCTTACCTGCAGGAGTACCGATAAATAGAGCACCACCTTTTACATCTGCTAGTGTAGGTCTAATGATTTGTTCCCATACTTCTACTTTCATAGAGACATACTCATCTAGAACTACATAAGCTAGACCAACACCACGTAATGTATCAGGTCTATCACTACCTTTTAGACTAATCTTCCTACCATTAGTAAGTGTCATAGTAGCAGTATTCTCGTGTGTAGTATCTATCAGGTCAGTACCTAATAGTAATTCCTTCAACATACCCCACATAATATCTTTAGCTTGTTGGAAGGTAGGTCCAATATAGAACACATCCTTCTCTTCAGACTGTAGTGCCTTGATGATTAGAATCCAAGCTGCCAGTCTAGACTTACCAAAACGTCTACCCGCAGATACAACCTTAAATCTAGCTTCACTATTAAATATCTCTAGCTGTGCTGGGTGTAACTTTACGTCTAACTCTCTACTCATTAGAAGCTACACTTATTATCTTAGCATCTAGAGCTTCGTCTTCAATGACGACACCATCTTCATAAGTCAATGGTTCTTTCTTTTCTGCCTCTATTACCTTAGCCTCTAGACCACCAATATTGATGACTACGTTACCTTTATCCTCTGAAGACCTAAGCTCTACAGCTTTAGTCGTAGGTAGGATTCTATCCATACACATCTTGAGACAAGTCCTATCACCTTCTAGAGCCATCTCAATTACCTTCTCTACAATCTCTGGACCTTTAGTAGACATCAACTCTCTACTTAAGGCAGTATACTTATTGACACTACCCTTAGGTCTCCCTGTAGGGTTTAAGACAACCCCCTTCTTTAACTTAGGGTTTCCTTTATTTAATCTTCGTTTATCATCTGGTCTCATAGACTAGTCCTTTTTATTTTGGTCTTTCCCTTCTACGAAGGTTAATGACATAAACTTCCTAACTTAAGACTAGTCTAAGATAACTTAAAGTTGACTTAAAGTTCTTTCCTTCGTTGATAACGATAATGATTATCAATAAGGTAATTACTTTAGGTGTGAAACTTTACTGTTACTTTAAAGGTGATAATTAAAGAGTTGTCTGAGTGTTAGGCTCTTCAGGTGAATCTTTAGTTTTGTAACTAACTATACTAATATTATACCATACTTTTGACTAAAAGTCAATAGCTAAGGTTAAATAAAGTTTACTATAGTCCCTTCCCGCAGATATCCTCCCTTCTAATATTGTACTTACTAATGATAACCATTCTTATTATCATTCCTAATAAATAATTAAGTTGAGCCCTCTTTTCTCCTCCCGTTATTTCCCACATTCTCTCCCCTCTTATCCCCATATCTTCTCTCATCTGTACTTGAGCTACACACGCAAGTGTAGCCCAGGTCTTTGGGTCCCTGGGGTGTCGCATAAGACTCAAAAGGCAGGCATACACAGGTTACACACAGGTGACACACAGGACTCAAAGGGCAGAAGTGAGAGATAGCGATACACACTCTAGAGACACACAGGCAGGCACAAAAATATATTACAGAGACACACAGGCAGGCACAAAAATATATTACAGCTAATCTATATAACAGTGTTATACTGACACACACGTCTGTATGTAATGCCAGGCAATACAAAGATAAAATAAATTCATATAAAGTGTTGACAC
>JAHZJR010000131.1 GCA_022600805.1 Pseudomonadota bacterium | reverse complement strand
GCTTTGAAAAGCTGGGTCATTTCTATATCTTTCATAAGCATTACCTTTAGCAGTACCTATTTTTTGATTACCAAATTCATCTTCTAATATATAAAAGTGTCTATCTTCTGGATTGTTTGAAGGTTTTAGATTCTCTCCTACGAATTGCTGTAATTCTTCTGGAGACTTTCTATTGAAAGTTTTATTGTTAGTTGCAAATAACTTGCTACTATCTTCTACTCTATCTGGTTGATAAAATGGAGTTGATGGATTAACATTAGCTTCATTCTCTCCACCTAGAAAAGTAGGTGTAGCATCTCTTATTGTTTGAGCTACTGGATTGATTAATTCATTAAATCCCATCGATTCTCCTTATTTTAATTTTGATATAGCTTTGATGAAGTCATTACTTCTTTTTGGTGTTTGCTTATGCCAAGTAGATTTCTTGATTTCAGCAATAGCTCCTTTGTAATCTTTCTTTTCTAAAGCTTCCCAAGTTTTCTTGTGAATCTTCTTCCAGTTTCCACCTAATTGAAAATTCACTGACATTAAAGCATCTTTAAAATCTTCTGATGTAATTCCTAAGTCTTTTGCTTGATTATTTCCACTCTCTCTTGCTTTAGCTGAATCCTCCTTGAACCACTTGTCTGTTACACTCTTTGGAATTTTAGTTCCTTCAGGATATAGTTTCTTTTCATTTTCAGTCAGAAGATGTCCAGTTCCACCTGTGAGATTTCCTTGAGTATCTTTATATGAGACATCTCTATATCCTTCTCTGTTAACTAAGTGTTTTTTTCCTTTTGTTAATCCCTTTTCATCACTTCCTGATACTAAAGTCTTAACTGCTCCTGCTTCAGGAGCAATACTAGGGTCTGCTAGTAGACTTACCTTGAGGAGGATTATTAGGATTACCTTGTAGCAATGCTTGTAGATTGTTTAATCCTTGTAAATATCTTTCATCACCTGTTCTTGCAAACAATGTCTGTAAAGTATTGATTTGTTTCTTAGTTTCTTCCGTTTGCTTCTTAGTTAGCTTCTCTGCCACATTTGTGTTTGCAGTTTGATTAGCCTGTTCTAATTGCTGTGGAGATAACTCTTGCTGTTCCAAGACTACGTCAATAGGTAGTGACCTATTTATTAATCCCCCTATTCCAGTTTCTATTGGTGTTGAAGTTACTGGAATTTTTCTAGGAGTTTGTAATTCTGGTGGTAATAAACTTTGATTCATCATCTCAGTGTTTGTTAGTTGAGGTTGCTGATTCATTTGTCCTATAGTTGGTTTGTTCACCTGAGAAGTAGTCTGAGTAAGTTCATCATTTTCTTGTTGAGCTTTCTCTTTTTTTAAAGGTGTTTGAGTTGGGTCATCAATGATAGTTTGATTCTTACCAATCTTTTGTCTTAATTCTAGAGCTGTGATTGGTTTTCCTTGATGAATGAAAACAAATCCATCATGTACTGGTTTACCGTTCTTGTCATCTCTAAATAATTCTTTAGCTCTTGTTTGACCATCCATGTATCCGTCAATCAATGCTTTTTTATCTTCTAGAGTCTGACCTTCCAATGACCTGTCAAATGTTTTATCACCTGACTTGAACCCCATATAGAACTCTGGTGTTCTTACCTGTTCTGGGACTACACCCTCTTGTCCAGCTAAGTCTCTAAAAGTACCATCTTTTAGGATTACTCCAGTTCCTTGTTTGGCAAAAGCATCCTTTCCCTGAAGCAATCTATTAAACTCATCAGTTCCTTCTTTAGTTAGTCTGGATGTATCAATACCTTCTTCACCAGTTAGTGTTCTGATTCCATCTGCATCCAATTCAGCTATCGGACTCCTTGCAATCAAGTCAGTTAGTTCACTGGTGTTTCTTTGTCTTCCGTATTCTCCAGCTTGTTCTCCAAGTTGTGTAATACCTTGCCCTACGTTTTGTAGTGCTTTATCTCTTTGTTGCATTAAATTAGCCAAAGCAGAAGTCGAAACTGTCTGCTGTGGTGCAACGGTCTTTGTTAAATTCAATTGACCAAATGCCATTTTATAATCCTGATGTAAAGTCTAGATTTGCTGTATCATCTTCACGTTTTTTGTTTCTTTCAAAAGCTTCTCTGGTCATTCCAAGTTGGTCTTTCTGAATCCCTAATTGTTTATTCATAAAGTCTTGATTACTGAAAGCTGAAAATAAATTCGTTCCAATACCAACACCTGTTCCTAAACTTTTAGTGAGTCCTTCAAACCCTTGTGAACCAAAGAAATTTCCGAAATTGAATGGACTACCTTCGGTTTGTCCAAATCCAGTTAAAGCCATATGATTCCTTATTCTTCGTCTTCATCATCCAATAAGACTTCTACTACAAACTTAGGTTTCTGAACTGTAATATGTGCTCCCATATTGCCATTATCCGAGATAGCATTAGCATCAAATACATGCTCTGCTTCTGTTGCATTTTTTAAGAACTTAATTACACCCTTCGGTAATTTGATTGGTGTTCTAGGTTCAAATTGTACATTGTACTTATTAATACCTACATAGATAGAACCATTTTGATTATGTAAAGCTTGTGGGTGAACAATACAACGAATGTATTCTCCATGAATAGGATGTACTAATTTTCCATCTTTTTCTAATCCACCATCTTTACGTGGTGTATCAAATTTGCCTGATTCCATAATTAATTTAATTAGTCCAGCTTGTTTTGCTTGCTTAGTGTAGCTAACCTCTTTCTCGTCTAATAATTCTCGTAACTCTGTAAGAGATAAGTCTTTTAGATTTTTTGTACCTACTGTTAATTGTGTAGCCAATATATTTCCTTATTTATTTTATAGTTTTAGTTTTTGTTCCCAAGTAGGAACAGGGAACAATCCCCATCCTATTTTAGGAAACTACTATGAGTAGTCGTAGTAGTGTTTAGCATTTGCATCTTCGATTGATGCTACTGATTCTAGTCTTACTAGGAATGCTTCATTTAAGATAGCACAACCAGCAATTGCTTTCCAACCGATAGTACCATATTGGTCTAGTGGGTCTTCTGCACCAGCAGAACCAAGTGGTTTAACTTTAGTCATAATACCACCTTTACCACGAACAGAAGTAGTTGCATATGCATCTTCCCCTAATACTAGAGTAAGATATACATTTGTACCTGCTCCTGCTCCAGTTGGGTCTACTGGGTCATTGTTGTAAGATTCGATGAAACGAATATCACCCCATGAACCAATTTCATCTGGCATTGCTTTAGAGTAATCAGCATAATTTTCTACATCTTTCCATCCAGCTAAGTTACGAAGGTCTTCAATTACTTCTGGTGAAGTTACACCTACATAACCAGCACGAATTGGAGTAGTTGCAATTTTAGTTGAACCAGTAATTACTTTTTTGAATTTCTTAGCACGTTGATTTTTTAATTTAACAGTTGCTAACTTAAGGTCTGAAGCTGTGATTAGTTTACCACCTGTTGCTACTGTATCACGGTCTGTTGCTCCATCAGCAAAGATTACGTTAGTACCACCACGTAAAGCATCTCTACGAATAGTGTCTAGTGTAATAGAAGCTTGGTCCCCTAGTACGTTTAAAAATGAGCTATTGACAGTATCAAAGTCATAAAGGTCTAGTTCGTCTGTGTACACAATGTAGTCACCATAATGGTTTACTGCAAATTCAACTTCTTCACGAACAATTTTGTTTGGTGCTTTAATATTAGAACCAGAGTACTCTGCAATCGGAGTAGTTGCTGGTAGAATATTTTTGTAACGGTATGCAAAACCTTTCTTAGCATTTGATTTAGCTGGGATAACCTTAGCTTGTCCGAAACGGTCAAATACTTCGTTTGGTGTTACACGTAAAAGTAAGTTACGGTCATATACTGCTTGAACTTTTGTTGATAGAAAACCTGAAGTACCTAATACTGGTGTTCTTGTTGCAATTCCTGACATTTTAATTCCTGTTGTTAGAGCTTCATCTATTTTTGTAGTTATCTTATAGATATATAGATTAGCTTGTTTTGAGCTTTCTGCTAACTTTTTCTATTAACATCTACCCACCCTTCCATCCTTTAGATGAACTCTAACCTATTTTACTCTTCAAAATTTGCTTGATATTCAGCAAACTCTGCATCTGACATATCCCAGATATCACCATCAGTAAGTGCAGAAGATTTAACTTTAGCTGTACCTTTTTTAACTGATGCTTTCTTTCTGAGGTCTTTTACTTTCTCATCTACTACTCTTTTTTCTTCAGTCTTCTCTGTACGTTCTTGGTACATTTTTTGTCCAATTTGTGCATAGTTCTGAATAAAAGGAGTTCCATTAACCATTGAAGCTTTAATAGCTTCTGGGATAACTTCTTTAGCAATACCATCTTTCAACTGGTCTGAAAACTGTCGAAGAAGAGTAGCATCTTGAGAAATAGTATTTACGAAATCTTGTGGTAATTTAGAAACAGTATCCCTGAAGTCTTGTGCATGAACTTCATCTTGCATAATTTCTTGTGCTACTTTATCAACTTCCGTTGGTGCTTGATACTGGATTGTCTGTTTATAGTTATCAGCCATATCCTCTTCTAGTTCTAGTAAGTCTACATTCGATTGTTTAGCTAGTTTAGCAATAGCTTCTTTAGAGCCATTCTTAGCCTCTACAAGCAACTTTAAATCATCAGATGACAATTTGCCTTGCTCTAGGATTAATTTCTCTTCTAAGTGTGTTTCCTGTGGCTTATCAAATGTAGAAGCACCTTTTTTTACGAACTCTAGCATTTCTTCTTTAGATGAAATAGTTACACTATGTCCACCTACATCAACTTCAATTGGTTCAAAAGTTGGTTCTGAGATTTCTTCTTCCTCTTCAGTGTCCTGTTCCTCTTGTTCCTCATCTTCTTGTTCTTCCTCAGTTTCAGTTTCAGTTTCTTCTTCGTCTTCAGTAAAGTCTTCTCTTTCTTCACCTTCTGTTTCTAACTCTTCTTCTACCTCTTCTGTTTCTGTGTCTTCAGTTTCACCATCTCTCTCAGCTAATGCATCTTGCATTAACTGTTCTAACTCTTCTTCTTCAGTCATTCTTATCCTTGTTGTGTATTTTCTTTAGGCTTTGCCTTTTCTATTTCTACCATTTGCTGAGTAGGTTTTAATGCAGTATCTACATTTTGACCTTCAGCTTTGGCTAACTTCTCAGCAGTTTGAGCTTGTTTATACATGATAGTTGCTTGAGCATCTGCCATGAAGTTTTGAGCTTCTGCTTTTAGTTTATCTATCTCAGCTTGAACTTTTGCATTCTCTAATTCAATTGCTTCCATTTTAAGATTGTTTAGTTTAAGTTCTTCTTCTGAAGGTGGTGGTGGAGTATAGTTTCTAATCTCCTCAGCATCTTCATATTTATCGAATAGCTCATACATTTCTGCTACAATCTTATTCAATTCTTGTGGTGGTAGTGTTGAGTCTAATATCTTAGATTGTTGCATTAACAGATTTAGCTGTTGAATCTGCATATTTCTAGTAACTTCTGTTCCAACTTTCATTTTAACAATAGTCTCTCCAGAATCCCTAAATGCATTAATATCAACTGCTTCTGAATCTGTAAACATCATTTCTATTTGGTCATCATCTAGCCAGTGTTCAGCACATATAACCCATTTCTTAATCATCTTAGATATTAACGAAGCTACTGTTCTTACTACTGCTGACATCCTCTGTTGAGCCATAGTTAGTTGTTGATTACCTGTATCGTCTTTAGCTGTGTTCGAGTTACTTAGAGCTGGTCCACTTACTTGTGTTCCACTAAGCCTTTCTATTTCTCCGTCTACCATTTGTAAAGCATTAAAAATACTTGGTGGTAGATTATTGAAGTTACCTTGATACATTGACTCTGCTGGATGCTTGTTTACAATTACATGTCTCTCTCCGTTTCTCCAACGTTTAAAGTTCACATAATCCATAGAACCCCTCATAGCAAATGTTTGTCCATTATTAGCATTAGATAGGTTATCCATCATTCCTCTCATCATTCCTGATTTGATTTCCTGACTATCACCTAAAAAGAATGCTAAACCATTACCCCAGATAGAGAATGGTCTTGAACTATAAACAGCTACTTCATAAGGGATTTCCTTATCTGGCATAGGATTTTCATCTATCATTAAATAGATTTCTTCCTTCTCTGCCCATTCAGCTACAATTGGAACTGGCTTACCATCATTATTCAGGTCTGCTGTTCCCCAATATTCAATAATAGCAATCTTCTTACTGTTTGCTTTCATATGTGCAGAGTCATAACCATAAGTTAAATCATCTCTGTTTCTTTGAGAAGCCAAGCTTGATTCTGTATTAGTTTCATTACTACCTTGTAGTCTTGCTAAAATAGCATCACTATAGTTACCAGAGGCTTTCATTGACTCTACTGTTTCATAACGTCTAACCATAATGAAGTCCATCTCTTCTCTAGTTCTAGCTGAAGGGTCTGGAAATACATTTTCATTTCTTGCTATTTCACCAGTAGGTTGATTCTTCTTTCGTTTCACTTTTTCATATGTTACGTTAAAAGTTCCGTCTGGATTCTCTTCAAAAGTAGAAGGTGTATCACCTATAGAGATTAATCTTTCTGCTGAGATATTATCATACTGTTCTTTTACTAAATCCTCTTGGTAATCCCATTTAGAACATGTCCAAACAGTACCTTCTCTCAGAAGTACATCTGAAAGTTGGTCCATGAATGCATCTCTGTCGAATTGTCCAGTGAATTGCATATTAGCATACTTCTGCATAATCTGACTTCTTCTCTGACTTGGACCAGTGATTCTAATCGGATTACTTGTCGACACAAAAGGTTCAGTAATGTTTGGTTTCTGCCATTCAATCTGTTTAGCTACTTCTTTCATAACTAACTTGGACCTATTAGCAGGAATCTTTTTAGTTACTTTACCTTCATAGATATTATTCCATTCTGTTATTAGCTTGTCAATTAGTGTCTTAGATTTCTTTGAGTTCTTAAAGTCATCTTTAAACCCTGAGAATAACTTCTTCTCATGGTCTGTGAATCTTTCTCTACTATGGACTTGCATTTGTCGCTCCTACTACAGTTGGTGATAATGATGATTCAATCCCATCTACTGTTGCTTTAACATTAAATGAATACTTAGTATCTGGACTTAACGAATCAATAATTTGAATTGATTGTCCTGTAGTTGTAATACTAATTCCATCTAAGAATAGTTCGTATGAAGTTGCATTTAAAACAGTAGACCAAGAAACAGTGATTGTAGTGTCTGTTTGAGCTTGTACTCCAAGATTCGCTGGAATAGGTGTGATTGGTATAGGTAGAGGACAATTATTTTCTTCGTCTAGTGGTATTACCCTGTTGTCCATTAGTTTGATTCTTGAGTTAAGTTCTTCAATTGCTTTCTCTGCTGTTGAACTTCCACTATTAACAGCGAATGATGTCAGTCCTGATACATACTCTGCTGACTTAACTAGTAAGTTATCATCGTATCCTTGCTTTTGTCTTAAAGTCAACTCAACCTGTGCATCTTTAGTTGGTTCATCTGCTTCTTGTCTCATTAATGAATTGACTGCTGTGATAGCATCTTTGTTATACTGCAATGTAACTTGAATGAACATCTGAGTAGTAGCTTCTGCTAATTGCTCTGCTGTCATTCCCCAGTCATCGAAAGTATCTTTCATCTTCTCCAATTGAGTATCAAAGATTGCTCCTTTGTTAAGGAACTCCGTTGATAAAGATTTGTACCTTTCTACGTACTCTTGTGTTAAATCTAATCTAGCCATCTAACCTCCTTTATAATTTATTTCTGACACAAACTCTGTGTCCATATCAAATTGTTTTTCTAGTTTACCTAATAGGTCGTATTCATCTTCTATTCCATCTGTGAAAGAATAGGATTCAGTTTCCTTTTCAGCATCTAGTTCTTCCTGAAGCTTTTCAATTTCTTTCATAGCTTCAAGTATTTCTTGTTGTTGTTCTCCGAATTCAATTTGCTGTATTAAATCAAACATTGAATTTGAAAAGTTGTTCAGTAAGTTTCTTACATCTGCTACTTGTGACACAACAGTATCTAGTATGAATACAAACACTTCTGTTGCTACATACAATATTTGTGAGATAATAGTTAAACCTATCTCTGCTAATTTCTCAACTGCTGTAAAAAGTAACTGTTTCAATGTTTCTAATCCTATCTGTATTTTTGCAGATATTCCTAGTGTTGCTATTGTTACAATAGCTCTACCAATATTATCCCTAAGGAAGTCAACTACACTCTGCCTATCAAAATCTACACCAAACCTCTCTAGTATGTATCCTGATAATCCAATTATAATATTTACCCACAATCCAATTGGAGTAATATTCATAATGAAATCAAACACTCCTTGACCAACAACTTTAATTGCTGTAAAGATTGCTACGAAGAATTTAACAATTGGGTCATACCATTCTGTTTTGGTGGTTACTCTAAAGTCTATATAGTTTGCAAATAGGAACTTCAATTCCTCTGGTCCAGCCCTCTTTACTTCATTTACTTTTAAATACAAATTATTGTCATACAGTATAAAGAATTTTTCTGTGAACTTGTTTTTTATTGTTAACCTATTCCCTATCTTGTCTTGGTTCTTAAAAACATATTGCCAAAATGTGTTAGCTAGATTTTGTGTCCAGTATTCCCTCTGAAATCCACCTCTACCAGTTGTGTACTTAGTTCCATTATCTACTATAACATCTACTTTATCATCCGATAAAGAAGTTGACATAGTTCCTTCATAAATAACTTTAGATGTAACAGCAATGTACTCTACTTGCCCTAGACCTTCTGTTTTAAAGTATGACCTTTCAGAAATCTTCTCTACGCTTAGTAAAGGCATCAAATCCTGTCCATACATTAACATTAACCCAATCATTGCTCTAGAACTTTCTGTCTCTTCTATGTGTGTTAAATCGCTTCCTATGCTGTTTAATAGTTTTAATACAGTTGTATCAACTATCCCAATAGTATCTGAAGGTTGTCCATAGTAATTGTTTACTGGTCCAAAACTAGCTGGTAGAACTTCTTCTACTGCTGGTCTATCTGCTGGAGTTGGGTAATCCAATACTTTGTAATGAACTGTATTCTCATAAGTCATTTCTATTTTATTCAAGTCTGGAAACTCTTCTATTAAGTCTTCATACATAAATCCGAACAATTCTCTGGTCGGAACAAGTTGTTCTTTCCATATTAGATTTATTCCACTTACTCTGTCTTCTGACCATATAGAAGCTATTTCACTGAAATCTTTTTGTGTCATACCTAGATTCTCTAAGTATTTAGCAAGTCTTTTTCCATATGCTGTTTTACTCCCACTAAGGTTTCCGTCTACTCTGAAGTTAGGTATCGTTGGTTCTCCATTAATGTATGCAAAACTTCCATTAACCTTTTCCCCTAATGTACCTATTTGACCTTTCCAATAACCAAAGCCTAATGCTTTAGCTACTTCTATCTTCTTTAAGTCCTGATTTATATTACCAGAACTTTTAAATACTGGTAAATTAGCCATTAGTTATTCTCTAGTAGATTTCTGCATCTGCTGTGTAGTGAAATATATATTTATTGTTCACTGATAATCCAAACCCACTGTCAAATATACCAAATGAATTTTCTCCTTGTGTTGCTATAAATGAGCCTACTGTATTATAATCTCCAATTGCAGTTGAGTTATACATACCTGCATTACCCGTAGCAGTTGAATATAGTAGTAGTGTAGGTGTAACTCTTTTGCTTACTTTGTAAGGTATATAAGAAGTATCAAAGTGGCTTGTATCAGTTACATCTGCTTTTGTTCTTACTGCTCCACTTTGAGTTATTGAACTAGGTGGTGTTGATAAATTGTATGATTTTTCATAATACCTCTGACATAAACTTAATTCCATGCCAATAGGTCGTTGTTCAAATGGTGTAGCTACTAATCCTTCTTCTAGTTGTACATCAGCGAGATATACTCCAGTTGAAGTATCAGTTCCTAGTGCGAAAGTCAGCTCTAGATATGAACTTGAATCATTATAATGACTATTGTCTATGTTTGGTATAGTAAATGTTATAGTCTTTTTATTCCAATCATCGTCCCAAGTAAACGGGATTGGGTCTACAATTGTAGTTAGGCCATCCGTTGGGTTATAGACACGTAGATATACAGAGGATGACATATTATTACCAGTATTACTAAAAGCTCTAAACGATAAAGTCATGGTCTTCCCTGAATAAATCCTAGGGTTCTCTATTTTTTGAGTAAGCCAAGATTGGCCTGCTCCAGTCTTTGTGCAAACCAATGCATTACCTGAATCAATCCCTCCTACATTTGCCTTAAATAATGTTCCTATATTTGTTACACCACTCAATATCCATCTATCGGCAATATATCCGTCGATTAAAGCAGGTGTAGTACCCCTCTGCCATATGTCAAACCCACCATTAATAAGTTTGTTTCTCATAGAATATGGTGATGTGACAGCAAGCATATCAACACTTACTGACTTTGTCCCAGCTACATTTTCAATTGTATTTGTTGTTAATGTACTCATTATTTCCATCTCCCTATTGCATGTACTGTCATTTTAATATCAATTGATGTATAGCTCATTTCAGAAAATATTCCTATGTGACCTGTCTCTACACTTGATGAATCAATTTGTCTAAACACCCATACTCCTGCTCCAGAACTAGGCTGAAGCATTGTACTATAGATTCCACCTGAAAATGTCTTAGGGAATGTAATACTTGGAAAAATACCAAGGAATATGCTACCACTTGCATTATTTACTGCAATAGTTTGCGTAACTGCTGTTTGTGTTTCCATTCTTCCATCTATCCACATTGTGTAAGAATTTAGAAGTGTTCCACCACTATGCATCATTGCTAGTCCATCTCTTACTTCTTGCTCAGTTCCTACTGCTTTAACTAAACCTCCTTCAGCTCCTACAATCATTTCTGTATCTGAGTTCAAACTGGAGTCTGCTTTAAGCTCTATCGAACCACCTGCTTGTGATTTAATTACTAAACCCATTAAATTTCCTCCCATTTTAATATTTCTACCGTTTTCGATGCACTATCTACTACATTGAACACAATTGTTCCAGAACCTAAATTAAATGTCATTTTTTGTGTATATACAGTGAATGGTCCACCTACTGATGCTTTTGCATAAAAGTAATCGGCTGATGTTGATGTATTCTCGTACAGAGTTTGTGCTGTTACCATTTTTCCATTTCCATCTATTTCCATGAAAACAGCATCACCATTTCCACTTACGAACTGGTACTTCCCAGCTCCCCAATCACTCACGTCAAGACTATTGTCTGCACCTGTCCATTTCGATACCCAACCATAAGTAGGAGATGCCGGTATACTTTCTGTTAATGCAACCTCTTTTCCGTTTGCTGTAAGTTTTCCACCTACAAATTGTAAATTATTTGCCATTATAAAATCACCAACTTAGAACCTTCTGGAATTGTTACATTAACACCATCTTCAATTGTAGGACTTACAATACTTGCACTACTATTAGTAGGGATAGTGTAGTCTTCTTTAATTGTATTTGGTGTTGTATTGAAAGGAGTCCATTCTACAGAGTCATCTCTTAGACCTAGCATTCTACCAGATTCTTTTCCGATAGATGGAGTTCCTTCACCTGAACCGCTTCCACCTTGAGGTGTAAAAGTAGTTCCTACTTGACCTAATTCTAATTTAGGTTCACTTACTTCAATTGAAAAGTTTGCACTTGATGGTAAGGTGAATTCAATATAGTCTCTACCATCTCTATCAATGAAAGTATCTTGTGGGAATGCATTTACTGTAAAAGTTAAACTGTATTCTTTATCTACTTTATCTTCAAGGATTAGTGTTCCTAATGATTGAGAAATCAATCTATTAGTAGTAATTTCTGAACCTCTATCTGTTACAAATGTTGCAGTAACAGCATTAGAACCAACTCCTAGAGAATTTGCATTAAACGAGAATGTGACTTCTCTTCCTGAGAATCCAGCTCCATCTCCAACTTTCATCCTTACTTTTGATTCTGTTTGTAATCCACCAGCTATGAAGTACATACCTTTTCTTGAACCTGAAATATTTGGAAAAGTAGTTAAGTCTGCTCCAGCTTGTACTTTAGACCAACCTTCAGCAATTTCTTCTTCCCCATTTTCAACTCTTAAATACCCTTGTCTATCCGATACAGATACTCCGTAGTATTTACATACCATTCCTGAACCACCTAGAGTTACTACTCCATTAGTTTGTTCCTGAATAGCTAATCCTGAAGCTGTAGATGTCATTGTTCCTAATGTCGAATCAATCACAATGAAATCTTCTTCAGTTACTATAATGTTGTATCTAGAAGTGGTAACAGGTGTGAATGAAGGCATTTCTGTTGCAGTAGTTCCATCATCAACCGATAATCCACCTGTTCCTGAAATCCTAATAGTAATATTCCCTGTTGTTAACAATGTTGAGTTAGTTGCAAATCCAGATTCTAACTGAAAGTCTAAAGCAATCATTGACTCTTTAGATACGCTTGCATTAGGGTTAGTAATTGTTACACCATTTGAAATTCTCACACTATCTGATTGAAGTGTAGGTGTTCCTACATGCTGTGTGAATGTTCCGTATCCTCTATTTTCTGAACCGAATGATACATTCGTAATAACCTTCTGTTCCGATAAAGGATTCTCGAATAATGGATTGTCTACATAATTATATCCTACTACACCAATCTCTGCTGATGTCTTAAAGATTAGACTTCCTTCTGCATCTGAGACAACTGGAATCTTTTTAGCCTGCCCAGTATATCCTGATGGTGTATCTGTTAAAGCAATGAATTCAGTTGTAGGTGTAACAACAATTGGTGTTGACCAGTCTGTAGCTACATCAGTATTATTACCTGTATCTAACTTTACATACTGAGATGAATTTGAATTAACAAATGCAATGTCTCCTGTATTTGCTGTTAGATTTAATAAATCTGGTGGTGTATCTACTGTAAAGTCAATTCTCTGTGAATCACCCTTAGGACCTACTGGTACACTAAAAGTAAATTGATTATTTACTCCACTGTATATAACATCTGCTGAACCTGCATTACCGTTTGGTAAGTTTGGAACAGTGGTTACTGGGTTTACGACTGAGATATTTTTAATCTCTTGATTCTTCTCTGTAACATCTGCTTGAATTAATTCTACATTATCTTCAATAGCTATTACGTTTGCTTCTGCATCAGCTACTACTTGCTCTGATTGATTTACAGATGGATAAATTCTATCTCTAATATCTCTTAACAAACTAATAAATTCTGGTACTGTTGCCATAAATCTCCTTTCTTAATTATCCACTAAAAATAGTGGTTCTGGACATGGTGAAATATCTACCAAGTCTCCTTCTTTAATACCACAATTGTTATATTCTTCACAATTGTAGATTGCCATAAACACTCCATCTAAAGATTTTGAAATGTTTTCTTTTGCAACTTTGTTTACTGGGTCATCACATAAAACAGTGGTTATTGTACCATCTGCTTGTACTGTATAACTATTACCATTTTCATCTGGAATTGTACATCCTACTGGATTTACTACTCCTGAATCAGTATTAGCTGAGTGTGTTCTTGCATCTTCATAAGCTACAAATTCATACCAAATGTTAAGTTCATTATCTGACATTCCTAACAGTGAGTCTGTCGACATTGCTGTTAGACATTCTAAAACAAAGTCTTCATCCCATTGAATACAATCACCAGTAATAATTTTAACAATAGAATAAGGAGTATCTTCCTGAAAAGTATCCTGTAATTCTACCCCTGTTGCACCTATATTGTTAGGTTTATCATATGTACATGATTGGTAAAATGTTAACAATTCTTCCATTCTATTCCTTTATACATATGGTTGAAATTTATCAGATTCATTAGTTGTGTCTGATAAAAATGTTTCGATTAACCTATCATTGTTAAAGTCAATCTCTGAGTGATACATTCCCATATGAACTGGTGCTTTAGCTCTTTCAAGCCCTGCCATTACATAGTACGCTAATGCATCTATTAATGACTCGTCAGTATCTAGTTCTGAATCCTCTTCTGCTGGTCTTACTGGCATCTTTACAAACAGTTCATCGTCTAGTCTTCTTAAGACACTATAACCTTGTGCAGTGGTAATCAATAGCTTCAACGGTATTGTTTCTTTTGCAATTAGTTTTAGTCCAGTAAAGATACGTTCTTTTAATTCTGTATCATCTGGTAGCTGTGTTCTGTTTACACTTTTAGCTAGTAAGACTGTTCTAAATTCATTTAGAGTCATATTGCTCCTTAGTAAGTATAATCATCTTCTTCACCAAATTCAAACTCATCTCCTCCGACTTCTGTTCCTCTATCATCCGTAGGATAGACAATGAAGTCTGGGTCTAGGAAGTTAGCTAGACAATCCAGTGCATCATCATGTGGAGTTGTTGGTCCTTCTTTGGTGTAGCCTTTATATTCATAATCCAGTTCTGCTAATGATGTTTGGTCTTTATCAGATGGAAACCATATCTTTCCTGTTTTAAACATTGGTTGCAATGCAGTAATTCTAAATTCTTTACCTTGCATTGAATTGTTTACCAATCCATCATAGTTAAAGTATGTTCCAGTCTTATGCATTTGCAACTGAATGAAATGGTCTAATACTTGTTGTAGTGAAGCTTTCTCAGCTCTTGTTTCTAATGGTCTATATTGCTTTACATGACTAAATAGAATATCAATAATTTCACTAGGATTGTAATGTCCTACATCAATTCTAACTAAGAACCAGTTCTTATCTTTATCTACACCAATAGTCATAATTACTCTGTAATCTCCACTTGTCTTAGTAGAAACAGCAATATCTAATGATGTAAAGAAATTTAGTTCTGATAGTCTAGGTTTTAAATCTGAGTAATTATAATATTTTAACCATTTGTCTTTAAAGGTTCTTGTCTCTTCAGAAGTTACCTGAAGCATGTACTCTCTGTAAAATGATGCTTCTTCGTTAAGTTCCTTTGCACCTTCATATAAATTCCAGATTTCATCTTGTGTGAATCTATCAGCCCAAGAAGATACAATATCCTCTTTAGCTACTGGAAACTTATGTGCAACTGGACAAAAGATAGTCATGTAAGCTTTACCTTTTTTCATCTTCATAAGAATATCATCTTCTGCAAATGGAGTACCTACTACAATCATCTTGTTAAAGTTAACATCTACTGCTGGTTGAACAGATGAAGTAAACCATTTAGTTACTTTCATCCTTTCTGTTTTAGAGAATAAAGCATCATCAGGAAGGATATCATCAAACATCATTAACTGAGGACGTTTACCTGCTCTCTTAGTACCACGTAAAGATTGTCCAGAACCTTTCACTTGCATATATATTACATCACCTTTTTCATTCTTGAATCTAGCATTCTTCTTAGTTGCTTTTTCAAGTGTTAAAGTTTGTTGCAATACCTCACTGTTTTCCCACATAAACACAATCTCTTCAAGTAGACCAATTGCTTGTTCCTCACTACCAGAGAAAATCATCATGTTCTTAATCTGCTGTTCTTCACCATCTTTGTTTTTAAAGTTAGGCATATACCCTAGACTTGCTACATATAATGCCATTTTAGTATTCAGTAATGTAGTTTTAGCTCCACCCCTATGGACGATAGCTTGAACTCTCTTTTCTTCACTTAATACTATATCTAACATCTCATAATGCATTCTAGGTGTCTTATTGTCTTCTTCTACAAGGTTTAAGTTACACCAAGATAAAAAGTCTAGTGACTCTTTTTTTGGTTTGTAAGGAACAGTGTAATCAGGTGTGTATACTCTACTGTTTTCTAAATCCATTACTGAACCGTTTCTACATCAATGATTTCACCCTTCTGATTAATCATCTTTCCATTTGCTGTTAGTTGCTTCACTGCATCCACCATCTGTGTCATCACTGCTTCTGCTGGATTAGCCTCTGCTGTAATCTTAATATTAGTCTCTTCACGTTGAACCATTTGTTTAATAAAAGGTTGTACTGCTTTAATGGCTTCAATTTTAACTCTATCATCTCTTCTAGGGTCTCTAATCATTTCCATTGCTGTTTTTATAACAGTATCAACTTCACCTATATATAAGGTTCCTTCATCTGGAGACAAGTACCTAAGAACTTCCTGTACCCATTTCCTCCTATGAAAGTCACTAGCTTTACTTCTTGCTCTATCCTTTGAAATATCAAAAGCAAACATAATAGAGTTAGTTCTACTTTCACCATCTAAGACTTTGGAGACATATCGTACTCCTTTGTTGAACATTACATCATCTATTCTAAAATGACTTTGGATTCGTTTTAGATTATCGTCTAACAACTCTTCATTACTTACTTCTGGCAAATTTTCCAATATGCTCTCCTTTATATTAATTGTTTTAACCTGTTTCTTTCAGGACAACACATATGTCAAGGAATCTCACCAAGATATAATTTAATAATATGTGCTGTCAAAAAAGAAGTAGGCAACTAAACCTACTTTCTGTTGTTATCTTTATTGTAGTATTCAATCACAATATGGTCTGGTGCATACCATCCATAATGTTCTAAAAACCATTCTCTTTGTTCGTATGTTGCTTTTTTACTCATCTATTAAATCCTCAAATAGAAACATATGCTCATTTGGAATTACTTTAAGTATCTCATTTGCTAAGTCTCTAATCTCCCATAATGCACTCTTACTTAGTCTTAGTTGCAAGAAATTTCTTAATGCTCTCAGGTTTATAGTCCATACTAAAGAAGTCTTGAATGCTTCTGGAATCATGTACTTTGCTTCGTCATTAGAAATCCCACTTCTCAATACCTTTTGTAAGTCCAATAATTGAATCAAATTGAATTGTTCTATATAAGGATTCCCTGTTTTAACTAAGAACTCATCTAAGCAACCTTCATGCTCTCTAACCTCTTTTAGAGTGTAACGAGTTGACTTTACAGAGAAAGAGCTTATACGGTGTCTTGCAAGCTCTTGTAGGCATGCTCTACTTATTCCATCAATATCAAAGTTATATGTAATATGCTCTAATGTAGATGCATGTTTAAACTTGATACCAACTCTTTTCATTCTCTCTTTATTTACGGTATCACATTGTTTATCCCAACATTTACCAATAGCTAAATCAGCTACTTCTAATGGTGTAGAATTTAATAATACTACCTTCATTACCATACTCCTATGATTTTAAATACTGTATCTGTAGACGAAGCAGTAGCTATGCTACAAGCCTCTAAAAGAGTCTCTGCATACCCAAAGTAGTGTTCACCATCAATCTTTACCATACAAGTGCTTATTGGCATATTCTAGCCTCCTTATACTCAACTTGATACATTCCTCTTTTGATAGAGTTCATGTGCTGTGGACTCATATTGAATTCCTCAGCTAACTCCACTCCTGACTTTCCTGAAGATTTTATATATTCTATATCTTCATATGAAAGTTTCCTTACACTTTTCCTATTTTGAATCACCTTGTGTGCATGTGCATTATTCTTTGAATAACTAGCCCACTCTAGGTTAGACAGACTGTTGTTTGTTCTATCTCCGTCTATATGATTGACTGTTGGTAGATTTTCTGGGTTTGGAATAAAAGCTTCTGCTAAAATTCTGTGAACTCTTACTTTTTTATTATTTAAACAACAAGAGACATATCCTTGAGATTCTACTTTCATTTTTACCCATCTATTCAGTTTCTTATTCCAAATAGTTCCGTCTTCTTTTATTTCATATTTTTCATACATTTTAATCCTTTTCTTACTGACATTGTATCACATTCGTTCTTGTGTGTCAATAAGCATTCTAAGGTTTATTTAAGTTTACTGACAGCCTATGCAGTCTCCACTTCTGTCTTCTACATCTATTACAGTTGATTTCTCTCTGATTGCTTCCTGATAAGATGGTTGTTTTAATCTCCATGTAGTTCCTACTTCTGGATTAATTACCTCATCATCTGCATCATCAAAGTTCAATTCTTGTTTTGAATAGTTGGATACTTTACCTTCAAAGAAATTAGTTCTTGTTTCATTTGCCATTTCTCTTTGATTTAAAGCATTAACTAAAATTGTCTTTTCACCAAATCCATATTTATCGTTATGTTCATCATACATTCCAATTGCTTGTTGTCTCTTCTTGATGAAATAAGCTACTGTTGAATCTGTAATTTGTTTCGAAAACGCATGTCCTAATATGTAATGCATCCAACTAGATTCTAATTCATAAGCTTTATCAAACATTGCATTTACTTTAGCTCTAATCATAAACCAAGCTAAATCATCATTTTCTTTAATGAACTCTTTAATGATATTCTCAAATAGTTTAAGATGATGTAGTTCATCCTTGTGAATCTCTTTTACCATATCTGCACTTCCTACCATTCTGTCTCCAAGATAGTAGATTGTAGCAAATCCTGTTTGAAAGAAGATTCCCTCTAGTAATTGGTTAGCTACTAAAGCATAGAATATCTTTTCTCTAGTTACTTCACCATCTGTTAGTTCTGCAAACATTTTATGAACTTCTGAATTCTTTGCATTTAGTGTTAAATCACTTTTATACAATTCAAATACTTCATTTGAGTTCTCTACTGTGTCTGCAAGTAAAACAGCATAGCTTTTACTGTGTAGTACCTCTTGTGCTGATTGTTCTATGATACATGCATTTACTACCTTATTGGTAATATATCCATTTAGGTTATCTGCTAGACTATCTGCAATCAAACTATCTAGGAATGATAATTGTGCAAACACTCTATCGTATGAGAACTTTTCATCATCTGACAACTTTAGGTAGTTTAGTTTCTCTCTTGTTGTATTAACTGATTCTGGAGTCCAGAAGCAATCTCTCATAGACTTGTATAATTTACCTGCCCATTCATATCTTGATTTATTGAAGTTGAGTAGACCAGATGGATTACCACCAATAAGCTTTTCTTCTAATGAATCAACACCTTGTGGATTATATAGAACCTTTTTATCCACGAATCATACCTAACGAAACAGTGTTTCTACTAATCTCACCATATTCTTCATGTAGTGTAATACACTTCATATCTTGCTTTGAACGATAACCACTAGCTGAATGCCAAGCATCTTTACCTGCAAGTGTTCTGAACGTCTCTACAACACAGTTAGAGAACTCTTTTACTGACTGGTGATGAATGTGTCCAGTATACCAATATCTATGCTCTGAAGCACTCCATTGGTCCTTACAATCAACACTCATTACTTCACCTAGTTTCTCTGCTTTGCAAGTATGTCCATGAGTAATTCCAATTAAGTTCTTACCGAATGGTCTATAGAAAAACATATTAGGTGTATCATGTACGATAACTCTCTGCTCATTTCTGTACCATGCTTTAATGAATGCACTCATCATAATAGCTGAATGTTCATTGTGATTTCCGATTGCACTTCTCCATTCTACTCTTTCATGTTTCAGTAAAGCTCTATCAATTAATTTAGTAGCTAATCTCAATCCAATTTCTAATACTTTGGGGTATCTTCCATCTACATCTAGAGAATTCCCTGAATGTGCTGTTACATTGTTCATGTTATCTGAGTGAAACCAATCACCTACATCTACAATTAGTGCTCTCTCACTAGGATGAGATTGTTCCACTAGCAAATCCATTGCTCTTAACAAATCTCTTTGAGCAATCTCTAAATCATGGTCTTCACCTGTTTCTTTATCCCATGCTAACATTCCAATATGTGCATCACCAATAGTATATACACTCATCGTCTCATAATCGGTCACTACAGGCTCTTTAATCTCTTCTGGACTAATTACCTTAGGATTATCAATTAATGCTTCTAATGCTTCTGAGAATGATTCTAATGCACTCTGTTCCTTAACATGAGTTTTAACCCATTTAAGTTTAATGTTTCCATCTTCATCATATAAAGTAGATTCACCTTTAACCAGTTCTTTACCTTCTTTTACTACTTCTTTAATGTTTCCATTGTTGTCTAGTCCAGCTTTAACTAAAGCTTTTCTTACTTGTCCATCATAACAATCATACTTTCGTTCAACTGCTCTTACTGACATTGTTTTTAAATCAATTAAGATTTCATCCCAATTTTCCATTTTTGCCTTTCCTATAATTTACAGTTTGAAAAGTCTGCTTTATACCAGTTCTTCATAGCTTCTGGAGATTTATCTTTTGTAAACTTACCATCCACAATCTCACCTACTCTACTGTTGATTTCTTTCCCAACTTCAATTAAACACTTCTCATTTGAATAACCTAGCTTATTCACTTCTCCACCAGCGAATACTTGGATGTCACAAAATGCATCTACTTGGTTACCTATTGTTGGTGTGTTGAAATCTACACCATTCATATCTTTTCCGTATAATTTATCAGTATATGTTTCGTGCACTACTTTAATTAATTCCAAGTACATATCTCTTACTAATATTCGTTCCTTATTATCATGCACTCCATGAGCTTCTAGTAATTCTTCTAGAATATTCATTGATGCTATTTCTAAATTAAATTCTTGCTTATGTAGCAATCTGTCTGTCTGAAATCTCTCTAATTCTTCTAATGCTGTTCCCATTTACTTTCCTTTACAAAATTCACAATCTGGACTTCCACATCCTATATTGTGTGTTGATTGAACATCTTCTGCTTTTATTTTCTTCACAATTTGTGGTGGTGAGAAAAACAGTGGTTCACTAATCTTATCTTTGTCTGCAATCCTTTCATAGTATATTGCTGTAAGTCCAATAACCCTCTCTTTGTTTGTGTTACATATCACAAGGTTTCTTGTCTCCCAGTTATATACATTCCAGTTTTTTCTTGAAATGCCATCTGGGTCTTTCTTCGTTATGAAGAAACTCTCCCCAAAGCAATGTATTGTATTTGCTTCTGTCATTTCATCTGGAAAGAATTCCTCTTCTAATTTGTAGGACAAGGATTACTCCTCATCCTGACTTGCTTCTAATTTTTCTTCTTCTTCAAGAGCTTCTTTTAGTTCTTTCAAACCATCTTCTAGCTGTGGCAATGGTTCTACTAAATCTTCACAGTAAGCTTCAAAATGTGCTCTACCAATTAGACCTACTTTGATACCTTCTTGTGCATCTGCACGAACTAAACCAATGTTAACAACAGCAGTATCACGATAAGCTTTAATAAAGTTATCTTTGAACACTAATTTGAAATCATCTGATTCAGATAAACGTTGCATTGCTTTAGAGATTGCAATTGCTTTTTCTAAAGTTTCAATTTCTTCATTAATTTGTTGGATATTTTCATTCATTAGATAAGACTCCCTACATCTTCTTCTACTTCTTCTGGTGCATTCGTATCACCATTTGCAAATGCTTGTTTGTAGTCTGCATCTTCTTTGTCTTTTAGACGAGAAGCTACTTTATCTGAACGTTCAGAACCTACAGCATATACATCATAGATTTCATTCTTTTCAGTAACTTCATTATTGTAATATCCAAATACTTTCTGAATAGCTACATCACACTTTTTACCTACTGAATCTTTTAGTGTATTAAACACAATTGGTGTTTGGTCTGATTTCTTTAGGATTGGTTTTCCATCAGCATCAGTGATTGCTTCTTGAAAAGTATTGAAAGATTTGATTCCAACTACTTTAGCAAAACGTAACCATGCTTCATAACCGTATTTGTTATCTGCTCCAGATGCCCATTTTGTATCTACACAATAAGCTTGGTAAACTGTAACTTCATGTCCATCTTCTGTTTTTACTGTAACATCAAGAATGTTATTACCTTTTTTAGTTTTACCTAACACTGCACGAACAATCTCTGCATTCTTATATACACCTGTGTCAATTAGTCCAAACGAACGTTCTTGTGCTTCCTCTACTGCTTCTACTTCTTCTAAATTAAATACTAAATCTGCCATTTCTTTTTTCCTTACTTAAGTTTTGCTAACAGTTTATTTGCTGTTGCTGTTTCTGCATTTACTAATGCAATCTCTGTTTCTAATACTTGAATTTCATCTTTTTTACCAAGCACTACACCATTATTCTTTTCAATTCCATTCTCTAATTCTTCTACGAATTTAGATACTTTTGCTAATACTGTTTTTAAATTTCCACCGAACATTATTGTTCCCCTTTAAGTTTTTTCATTGTCTCTATTAACTTTGGTAAAACTCCTATGTCTTGCCAAGTTATCAAAGTATTAAAGTGAGCTATTTCAGCTTCCACTTTATCTATATTATCCCCAATTGGGAATCCTAAGTATTTACAGTTTTCTGCAAATTCTACCAATCTATCTTTAGTTCCAAAATGTTTCAATAAACCCTTTTGTAACTGCTCTTTAGTCACTGCCATAATAGGCTTCTACTTTGTTTGCAATATCTAATGCATCATTTTTTAGTACACCATCAAACATTCCTCTTGGAGATTTAGCTGTGTTGAATTTATTAGCTTTATAATGCATATGCACATCTAACATTTCACCAGTTTCATCATCATGTACTGGGTTGGTAAATAATACAACTGCTAATTCTTTCTCAAGGTAACCATATTTAAGTTCTTTACCTTTTACTCTTGCATATGATTTAGTCTCACCAAATTCCATTGCTTTTTGCTCTGGTAATGCAATAATAAATACTTGTTGAGGTAACTTTTTTAAATCCCAGATTACATCTACAATCATTTGATTGTACATAGCCCATACTTCGTAACCATTAAATGCTGTACTAGCATATTTGTTTACAATCTCTGTTAAAGAAGTGAAGCTATCTAATACTGCATAATCGTATTTTGCTCCATCATCTGTTCCTAGTTGTTTAATTACTGTTGTAATCTTCTTATATGTGTCTGTCATTACATTCTTAAACTGTCTAAAGTTTTTGATAGGTAATGGTTTTAATTCTGCGTTAATTAGAATAGTTCTGTCACTAGGTAAAGTTTCAAACATTGAACTCTTTCCTGTTCCTGACTCTCCAATTACACCTACTACTGGTTTTGCCATAATTGTAATCCTTCCTTTGTTGAATATTGGTCCATTCTTACAAGTCTCATAGATAGTAATGCTTCTTCATCTGTTTCAAAAAAAGTCTTATATTCATCCCAATTCCAGTATTTTGTTCCATCTTTAAATATTTTATTCTTAGCTCCAATTCCTTTAGCTCCAGATATTCCATCTGTACTATCACCAATTAGTGCTTGTTTATAATATTCTCTTTCTATATGAGAATCTTCCATTACTTCTACCCATTCCCACTTCTTGTAATTGAAACAAGGAACAGGAGTGTGTGTAAAGATATCTTTATCTATACATGCAATTACTACATTTTCTTTTTCTTTAGCTCTAGTTATCACTAGGTCATCAGCTTCGATATTATTTCCCTGAGTCATTCCTAGACGTATAGAAACCATTTGTTTTAGTTCAGGTATACCAATTATCGTTGTTGGTTTCCTCTTAGCTTTATAGGCTTCTGAGAGTTCATTTCTAAATGTTTTCTTTGGACTGAAGATAATCTCTGTTTCAATCTTATCTTCCGACTGTAAGTCAAATTGTTTATACAAAGAGGATTCTATGTTGCTTACTGTAGATACAAAATCTTTATAAGCTAACTCTGGAAACCAATGTAATAATTCAATATCTTGATTCCTGTAACAGCTAGTATACAAAATACTATCTGCATCTATTACTAAATTATAAGTCATTAATATCCACCAACCATACTTGAACCTCTCATTGGAGCAGAACTATATTCTGTTCTTATGCAATTGTATCCATATGACTTGTATCTTTCTATTCTCTCCCTTGTTCTCTCTTCATCGTCAAGAAAAATTGTTGCTCTAAATTCTTTATTTTTTATTTGCTCTTCTATCTCTTCTTCTTCATCAATAAACATTAATCCATAGAATGAATCAATCCAAACTCTTGTTATATTTATATCAAAAGTTTCTACCATGTCTTCAGGCTGTCCGAATAAAGCTCTATCTTTAATTACTACTGGTTTAATCACTTCAAAAATACCAATTGAGTATGATACTGGTTTTTGTTCACCTTCTAATCCTGTGTACTCTATTAGTATATCTATTGTATCTTGATAGTTTTCTGGTGCTATACAAAACACATCAATGTCTTTAGGCTGTACACCATTCAACATGTCTTTATAAAACCCACCTGCAATATAAGCCAATCCATCTAATTTATTAGCAACTTCATACAACTCTGTCATTGTTATTTTTTCTTCTTTAAAACATGCTAAACACATTTTGTCCTCCATTTAATAGGTCTAGTACCTACATTCTTAGGGTAAAATTTACCACTAATATTATTGTTTAAACAGTCTGCTCTAAACAAAACTCTCTCTTGAACAAGCAATTCGACTTCACCGTAGGTAAGTGCACCTTTACTTCTGTACACTCTAAGTATACTTTTCTTCTGTACTGTTTTAAAAGTTCCCCAATCCGATGAACCTTGATAACTTCTCCAGTTAGACTCTTTAACAACTCTTCTCTTTCGTTTTTTTCCTTTGAGAGGAGGTAGAGTACGATTGATGATAAAGTTTTTTTTCCCAAAATATACTGTTCCATCAGTGTAGTTAATTCTATAAGTGAATCCTTCATATCCTGAGAAGTCATTGATTCCTGTTTCATTTGTCCATCCAACCATCATAACCTCTCATTCTTTTATGTAGTGACTCTAGATAATCAGCTCTAGGTTTTCTAGTTCTATAATCAATTACATCATTAATAATCTCTACTGCTTGCTCAAAGTCTAATCCATTATCATGTAGTTGAACAGATAGCAACCATAATGTATTATGATACCCTTTGTCTTCATTTTCATAGAACCATTTATATGTATTAAATGAATCGTCAATTGCATTAGCTTTAGCCTTTCCTACCAATCTCTTGGCTTTAGGACTAACTGCTTCTAAATTCTTTACTAAATCACTTGCTGGTAAATCATACATATCTGAATTAATAATCAATTCTCTACCCTTATATCCATAATAAATCTGTGACTTAGGTAATAAATCAATTTTTATACCCAGATGTTCAGATACTTTCTTCATAAAAGGTTTCCATTTATCATTTTCAATATCTACTGTAATATCAGTAGGCATGATTACTCTGAATTTCTCTGGTGTATTTGAACTCGTTCTAGCGATAATGTGATTGTAGTCACATAGTAAATCACTAGCTTCTTCATCAGTGATACCATCATCATCCACATCTAATACAATGTAGTCTGCACCACCTAAGATATAGTCTTTACCTCTAATACCACCTTTGAACTCAAAAGGACAATAAGCAGTATCATTCTTCAATAGATTACCAATCTTTTCAAATGTAGTCTTCTTATAAATATATCCAACTGCTGTTCTTGCTTGTCTCTCTTCTTTAGTTCCTTCAACCATGATATAAGAAGTTCCTAAACCTTCTGTTGTTTCAAATGACTTAAACTCTACTGTATTATTTTCTGTAATCTCAAGCATTCCCTTGGAACCTAGCTTTGAATTAGCTAACTCAACAATACTCTTTAGAGGTGCTCCTGTTTTTTGTATCCATTTCTTCTTAACCATTTGATGAGCAGATAAAATCTGTCCACCTTCTAAGTAATGGTCTAATAGAATTTCATACTTTTGTCTATTAGCTTTATACATGAATTTAGTTAAATCTGAACCATTAAGTTCTGATACATAAATAGCTTCTTTTAAGTCTTGCTCAGTGACTTCACTGTTCCCATTAAAGAATGCATACACACCAGCTAACTTAAATGCTTTCCAGTGTCTATGTTGATGTTCTAATTGTACTGCTTCATATTCAGTATCTAATTTACTTGATTCTTCACAATAGACCTTATAAAGCTTATAGAGCCTACTAGCATCATCATCCAGCTCAATGTTCATATAATCTGTTTCAATAGCCTTAGAAGCCAATTCTCGACTTCTTAGTGATACTTCCTTTAAAATCTCTCTTGATTTCTCTTCTCCACTATCAATAGAGTTAATTAAATCATCAATAGAGTTAATCTCTTCTTCTTCATCAATAAAATCTGGATATACAAAATAGCTTCTTCTTGCTAACTTAGACATGAATTCTGTTTCAAATTTCTTTTGTACAGATTCATCTTCTAAGATACCATGTTCTGAACCAATAAATAATGCTGACATACCCATTCCATGAACTTCTTCACTTTGTTGTGCTCTGTCTTTTAATGGTTTACTCTTCATATCTCCTACATCAAATAGTTGTGCAACTAATTTAATATTAGGAATCATATCTGCATTTGAAGCTAACTCTGTTGAAATCTCATCTACATATAAACTGGGTAAACCAATTCCTTCTCTTGCAAAATCATTCAATCTCTGAATCATACCTGCTTCTGTTGCTAAAGCATTACTTAAAGGAGCTGGATGTTTAACATCAGTTTCAGTCTCTTCTGCTAATTGTTCAGCTTTCTGATATCTATATCTCTGGATTACATTGTAGCCCTCTTTAAGAGCTTTCTCAAGCTTCAACATAGATGATGTCTTCTTAGCACCTGACTTAGCTAATACGAATGCAATTACATTACATGGTATTAGGTTATCTTCTGCTAGTTTAATCTTTAGATGAAAATGTCCTGAGAATGTAGCCATAGTGTAATTAGCAATAGTTAGACTCATTGGAAAAGGAATGTCTTCTCCTAAAATCTCACTCATTTGCTCTGCTGTTTTGTTTTTATGTACATCAAATACATTCATCTTGTTCAATTCTTGTGTAACTAATTCTAGCTTATTCAATCTCATACTCCTTAAATAATTTCATTGCCATTCTTTTTAACCTAACCATTGATTCTTTTGGTACGGTACTGTATCTTGAGTGAGTTCCATCTTTTCTTATCCAAGATATTCTAGTTCCATTCCTGTAGATATCTACATAGTCTGTAAGCTCTTCATCAAACTCTAATTCATAAATCATAATAACTCCTCTAATTCTTGCAATCTAGCATCTAATATAATCTTTGCTATCTTTTTGTCTCTTTGACTACACAATTTACAATCTTGGATAATCCAAAGCAATTCAAAATCATGTGCATCAATACCTCTGTTTCCATTTCTGTTTTTAGGAATGCTCCCTTTAAAGCCTTCAGTAAAAGGAAGTTCCCATTCCAATATAATTTTACTATATTTCATTTATTTCCTTTTAATTAATTCTTTAAGGGTAGTTTAAGTAGAAGATTGTTATTACTACTACTACTACTACCACTACTACCTTACTATATATATTTATATGCTAGAATGGAATTTCATCCAGTTCTTCTTGAGTTATTGGTTTTTCTACCTTCCTCTTCCTCTCAATATCTACCAATACTGTTTTTATTACCTCGATAGTATCATATGATAAATATTCTATCTTACTTCCTTCTTTATTAGTAAACGTTTCCCATTTTGGTTCAATTGAATATGCTTCTATCATAGCTAACATATCTGATGTTTTCATATTAGAAACCTCTGCTAATGCACTTACACTTGCTCTCATCATATATAGATTAGGTCTACCATGTTTATCATAATCCCATTTATCAGGTGCATGATTATCATCCCATATTACAATAGAAGATACTTCAAATCCATGTCTCTCATAGAATTCTCTCAAGAAGTCTCCTGTACAAAACAATTTGAATTCTTCTACATTAATGTTTGCATCCATTAATGCTTGGTCTAATCTTATTTTGTAGAATTCTTCACCTTTACCTTTTAATAATGAAAAGAACCCACCTAAGTATCCATTTCCATTTGTAGTAAATCCTGCTATTGGTTCATTGATGGAATTAACAATGAAATAGTAATTATCCGATTGTATATCATTATCATCATCTAGCATAGCTCTTAAATCGTCTTTTAAGCACCCTAGAAGCTCAATATAATCTTCTCTGGTACATTTTACTGCTTTGTAGTTACTTTTGTCCTTAGAACGTCTTAAAATGATTCTAGGATGACTTTTCATAACTTCATAATGATGAATTGATTGTTTGTCTTTATAATCTATTCCCATTTCAATCCTAGCACAATCATGTGCAATATCATTTAGTTTAAATGGTAAAGAACTCTCTGGTCTTACTCCATTACCTGTACCTGATTCAGTAGATACTACAGTCTCCATGAATGTCTTATTCTGAGCTAATAGCTCTTGAAAGATATAGTAGAATCTCCAATATTTAGCTGACATATCGTTTCCCTGTTACTTCCATGTAAATGATTGCATCTTTATTGAATGTTGTTTGTTTATTTAAATATTCTTGAACCACTATAATTCTCTTTGGATTTACAATAACTTCTACATCCACTAAAGTTACTTTTTCTATCCCAGTTGTTTTGATTACTATTTTTTCTGCTTTAAAATCCATTAGTCTAATTCCTTTAATAATTTTTCATTGTGTTTAACTGCATTTAAGCACCTAGTTACACCTACTGTATCTCTCCATCTATAATTAACGTTCTGGAGTACCTTAGCTCTACGTTTAGCTAATTTAACCTTTATACGTAAAACAAAGCTGTATGGCATACTATTCCATAATGTCGTATCTACGTCTAATCCGTACAGTAGTTGTACTTCTTTAACTTCCAATTGTAATTCCTACTATAAACAGTGCTACCCCTAAAGCTAATAAGATTTCTCCTTTAACTTCAGCTCTAATTTGTTTAATTTGTATGTAATCATCTATATGTAGTCTTTGTTTATGTAACAACTCTTCAATGTCTCTGTTTGTCCAGAAATCAATCATTATTCATCCTTAGTAATTCGATATTTGGTTCTACTGCTTTCACCACGCTGAGAGACTGCAAAATCGCTTAGTTCATTCCAGAATTTTAGTCTCTTTTTAGCCTTATCCTCAGATAGGTTTGATTCAAGAACTTCCCAATCTTTAAATACTGTCTCGTAGCTGTGTATACATCCGTTATAAACTCTTCGTTGTGGGTCTGTGATGACTATTGTCTGTTCGCTCTTTTCAATTCTCATTTTGTATCCTTGTCCTTATATAAACAGTAAAATAATACTGTTATTGTTTTAATATTTATATGGTATCCCGTACTGGATTCAAACCAGTGACCTGTAGATTAGAAGTCTACTGCTCTATTCACTGAGCTAACAGGACATACTTATTTGCAGGGATTACCCTACAAAACCTAAAATTGCACCTAGTGGTCCAACTATAATTCCTACTGCTTTACAATAGTCATACCTAATTCATAATCATTTGATGCAAGTTGGACAATGTTCATTACCCATCCTGTAGCAAAAGCTATAATGAATATTACAATTGCTGTTTCTCTCATTCGTATTCCTTTAATTCAAATTGGATATAGCTTAGAGCTTTACGTAAATTACGTTCTCTTTCACCATTATCATTTAATCTATATAAAGCACAAAATGCTTCACCAATACTATGAGACATCTTTTTATGTTTAATGATATCTCTTAGTTGTGTAGCTCCTTCAGGTAACTCATAGTAATTAGCTGTTGAACCATCGCCTCTTACTGATTCTTCCATGTCTGAAACTCCTTTTGTAAGTTCTCCCAAACAATAAATCCTTCAGGTGAATCTGCCCAAGAGAATGATTCCCATAAGTCTTCTGACCATCTGTACTCTGCATTCTTTGTTGCTTCTTCAAGCATATTAATCTCTTTTAGGAATGCTCTTAGTTCAGGTTGAAACCATGCTCTCTTTTCTGGATATTTCTCTTTAGATGTTCCTGTTACAGCCATGTGTAACCTTCTTCTTCATCCATTCCTTCTTTAGGGATAGGTTTCTTTTCTTTAATAATGTTATTCATTTCGTTCCTTTAGTTCTACTTTCACAATCTCTCCAAGATATTCCTTCGAGCCTTTATACATCTGAACTATCCATCCGTTCAAAAACCAATCATCTCCATTGTCTGTTAATTCAGCAGTTCCATTTGATTTTACCTCGTATACTTCGTATTCAGTTTTCATCATGGTGCCATTGCCTTTCCATGTTAATTTATCACCTATCATAGGTTTGTAACTTTCATCAATCATTTTGCTTTTCTCACTAAATTAAGTTCACTTTGACCTTCTAACTGAAGAAAGTATTTTTCATTAATGTAACAGCCTCCAGTCCGTTCAAATCCTGTCACTTTTCCTTGATATGTTTTGAAATCATTATAAAATGCATCTTTTTCTGATGACTCTACGTGTACTAAATCACCTACATTAAAATTCATTTTATCTCCTTAATCAAAGTAAGTTACACGTTTAGTACGTGCATTTACAATTTGGTCATATTTAACTTGGATTAATGCTTCTGCAACAATCTCATCATCAATCTTTTGTCCTAGACGTTCAATTACTGCTTTAGTAGTAGTAAATTCTCTCTTAGCCATCTGTTTTGCTTCTTTAAGCATTTCTTCTGGTTCAGTGCTGTATGTTCTTTGTGTTGTGTTATTGTTAGTGTATGCCATAATTTGGACCTTTCTGTTTTGTTTGATAATCTCATTCATTAACCCTAAAGGGAAGCTAGATTGTTAAGACAACTACGTAGTGTCTTTTTAATCACTGAGGAAGCTTTCGAAGAAAGCACCCCACGTAGTGGACCCAGCGGTAGCGACTATTAATAGAGAGAATCCAAATCGACGGGCAGGAGATTGTCCATCGGGTAGATGGACTAAAACATTGCTATGTACGAACTGGACCAGTTTCCATTTCAATAGCACTTTGCCAGTCTTGAAAAAAACAACTACTCACACAATGTGAGAAAAGCTGTTTTGATTTCAATTGCTTGTAGATACGTCTCATTTAATTCTTGGTAGTTTGAGTATGAACAGAGTTGTTTGTGTATATGCTGTTCTTTCTTGAAGGGTTCCTTTGTTTTAAAGTATATCAATTCTAGTATTTCAGCGTTAATATTCTTTTTGTATAACCATGATTCTACTCTTAATCTTGGTTCGCTTAGTGTGTATCCAATTTTGTAGAATATTGTTTCATCTACTCTTAGGACCGCTAGATATATTTTGCCTTTCTCTAGCTTGTACTGATTTGTCCATGTAGAATTAGCCATTAAGAGATACTGTAAGAAGAAGACTGAATAAGCTCTTCTGTTAGTGTATTTGATTTATTGATAGTTCTTGCATTTGGATTGATTTGTTTAATAATATCATTAAGCAAGTCACTGTTCAGCAATTCTACCATGATGTCATTATAGTTCTGTTGCATTATATGTGCATCACAAGCTCTACAGTTGAATTGGTCATGGATTGTACTAATGAACTTATCACCCATACGTCTAACCATTTGTCTCGCTACATATCCATCGACTGAGTGAATAATATTAGGAGACATACCACGATTGAATTTAGATGGTGCATAGACTTTGTGAGAACCACTGTAGGAGAAGTTTATTCCACCACGAGATTTAGCTTTTAGTTCAACTGATTGATTAGATTTAACATCATATTTAACTCTGAAACCATCAGGCATTACCCAGTTGTATATTCCAATGTTTTCATCATTAAGTTCTTGCATACACTCCATAGCCTCCATAGCTTTAGGTGCAATAGTAGCCATAGCTAGATTGAATTCTTTGTCCAACCATTCATCATCTACACCTTGTAGACCTAGTTTGTTGGCTAGTTCCATACTGTCATGCATTTTCATTGCATTGAGAATTTCAGTAGCACCATTTTGTGAACCATATAAAGTTACCATAAGAGACTTTTTACAGTTCTTACGAGTAAATACTTCTGTGTTAAGACTTCTATTTAATGCATCAGCTAACATTTGATATGCATCTGTTCTTTCATTAACTCCTAGTGAAGCTAGACTAGCTGTTGCTAAATCACCTGTTAATACTCCATAGAGTTGTAATGCTTGATTAACTGCATCTTCATTTACAAATGAACCTGCTGAGCTAGCCATATACCTTGTATAATTTAAAAACTCTTTTCTTAGCTTACCTATCTTTCTTCTATCAAAAGTTCCTTTTTTAGTTGTGTTCTTTGGATCATTTAATATTTTTTTGAGTGCTTCTAATCTTTTAATACGCTCTGTCTTATCAGCAATTTCTTCTGTTTGTGGTTGTTGTTCAG
>JAHZJR010000011.1 GCA_022600805.1 Pseudomonadota bacterium | reverse complement strand
TAATATAGTTTATGATTATTTTTACTAAAAAAGGCTAAATACTTAATGTTACAAAAATCAGCACTGTTACTCCCCATGCAAAAAATTATCATTGCTCTTGTTTTATTTGTCACTCTGATCGGTAATTCAATAGCAAACGCCCACACAACAGAAGTTATCAAAGCTAGTGTTGTCAACATTGAACCAATTTATATGAATTACACTTTGAAAAAAGTGGTTACTCCGTGCGATTCTAGAAAACCTGGGTGCTGGAATGTTAGCTATAAAAAAGAAACAGCGAAAGTGCTTAAAGGGTATCGAGTCAAATTATCTTACAAAAACAACACATTTACAGCCAGAATGCTCAACGAGCCAACAGACCAGTATCTTAAAATTCGTGTAAAAAGTGATCTGTTGGTTATACCTAGTACAGTGGCCATTAACGCAGCCGTCGTCTACTAACGCTCTAGACTTGCTAGCTGAGTTGGGATCTTTGGTACCAACACTGGCGTTGCACTAACCACAAAGTCATAACCTTGATTGCCGTAGTTGTAAAACGCCGAGTTTGTCTGATGTATTTTTTGATGTGCTGATTGTTCAAACATTGCTAACGGATTAAACACACCATATGGCGTTGACACCTCGGCAACAACATTAGTTGTTAGTAGTGTTGTCAAAGCAAGAATATTTAAAATTGTTTTCATAATGTTTGTCTCAGTTAATTAGTATGTCGACACCTTATCTCTTGAGGAGAGAATAATTCTTGGGGGAGAAATGCCGACATGTGAACTATTATATCACTAAACTATAATATGTCAAGTTAATAATATAATAATTTATTAATATAGATATTTACAACCCTAAAAAACCACTAACTCTTTCAATTTTTAAGGGTGCCTATATCACAATATTTCGGACTTTTTTTACTTAGCGTTTATTTTGAATTGCCCCCATATTCAGCATAGTAGATAATTAAATACGGAAATCAAGTCATCGAAAAAAGACGATAGTTATCCATCGTTTAAGGCTCAAAGGTCATGAACGGGAAAAGCAATCTATAAAAACAATGTGCTTTTAACGGTGATTCATATAGTCACTGAATAAATAACCCAGACAATAAAAAAGCACCTATTATGGTGCTTAATATTTTTTAAATATGGTGGCCACACCTAGAATTGAACTAGGGACACAGGGATTTTCAATCCCTTGCTCTACCAACTGAGCTATGTGGCCGTAAAAGTCAGAATTATACCAACAAATTCTATACGTGAGCTAAAAACTACGATTCTATAAAATACTTTAATACCATCTTAACATTCCGATAAGTCCAGCACTTGCATAAAAGAACTGCAAAAATAACATTCCCTTATGCTTTCCTAGATAGGCCCAATAGCCAATGGAAAATGCAGATATTAATAATAGAAAAAAACCAAGAAATTCTGCACCAATGTTTAATGCTACAAGCATTGAATAGAATATTGCCGTAACAACACCAAACCATTCCAACGCTTTGCTTTTCACTTAAAGCTACTCGCCTAAAAATCTCTCTGCATCTAAAGCTGCCATACAACCCGAGCCTGCCGAAGTGATTGCTTGACGATAAATATGGTCAGCAACATCGCCTGCTGCAAACACACCTTCAACTGACGTTTGAGTTGCATTACCTTGTGTGCCGCTTTGTACCTGCAGATAGCCGTGATTCATTTCTAAATGCCCTTCAAATATACCGGTATTTGGCGTATGCCCAATCGCAATAAAAACGCCATGCACATCAATCTCCTTAGTATCACCATCATTATCCTTTAAGCGCAATCCAGTAACGCCCATGTCGTCACCCAGCACTTCGTCTAAATTTTGATTGTACTCAATAGTGATATTGCCTGTTTTTGATTTTTCGATTAATTGATCGGACAAAATCTTTTCACTAGAAAATTTATCTCTTCGATGAACAATTGTCACATGGTCTGCAATATTGGATAAAAATAACGCTTCTTCAACTGCGGTATTGCCGCCGCCAATAACAGCGACCTTCTGTCCGCGATAGAAGAATCCATCACAAGTTGCACAGGCGGACACGCCTTTACCTTTAAAAGCCTCTTCAGACTCAAGACCCAAATAACGTGCTGACGCACCAGTAGCAATAATCACTGAATCTGCACTATAGGTTGTTGCACCGCCTGTTAGTGTAAAAGGACGTTTTGAAAAATCAACGGCAGTAATATAATCGTTAATTATTTCGGTGTTAAAACGTTCAGCGTGTTTTTTCATACGCTCCATTAAATCAGGCCCTTGAACACCTGCGTCGTCGCCTGTCCAATTGTCAACTTCGGTAGTTGTCATTAGTTGGCCACCCTGCTCCATGCCACTAACCATTACTGGATTTAAATTGGCACGTGCTGCATAGACAGCTGCTGAATAGCCTGCAGGGCCAGAGCCTACGATCAATACCTTACAATGTTTATTTTCACTCATTTCTACTTCAATCCTTTATACTTATAGCCAGACCAAAATTAGTCTTTTTAGATTCAAACATTATAAAGCAAGCGCAAATCCTCTTGAAAAAAAATACCTCAATAAAACCCAAAAAAAATCGACAAAAACCACGCATAAAAGCCAGCAGCGAAATACTCTTCATCGTTTTAGTAGCCGTGGGACTAGTCTATTTAGCGGCACTACTCACGCACTCAGCTCATGAAAACCCTTGGTCTGGTGATGTTGCATTGGATGCTTCAGTTTCTAATTTAGCTGGCATATTTGGCGCCTACTTAAGTGATATTTCTTTGTCTATCTTTGGCTTTAGCGCCTATATCATTCCCATTGCACTCACTTGGTTTGGCTGGTGTGTGCACAAAAACGCAGAACAACCAAAATCACCTAAATCGCTGCTTTTAGCTCGCAATATTGCGCTAATCGTTTTAATTGCCTTTAGTAGTGCTTTTCTTACTCAAAACTTTACCAATATGGGGGCATCAGGTGGCTATCTTGGCGTTAGCATGCACGACTATTTTGGCGTGTTGTTTGGTGGCGCTTCACTGATCGTTTATTTAGGCATTATGATGGTGAGCTTTAGCATTGTTGCTAGCGCTTCATGGATAAGCATTTTTTCGTCAACTCAAAACACCTTGATCGCTTTTTTTGTGAAAATCCAAGCAAGACGAGCTAAGACAAAACTCAATAAACCAGACAAACTCAAAATCACGCCCAAGCCAACAACAAAGCCCAGTGTTGTCGCTAAAGTGAAAAACACGCAAGTCAAGAAAATCAAAAAAACAGCTTCATCAAACCTATTTAATACTGCCACAATTGCTGGCTTGCCAAGTCTAGACTTGCTCGATGAACCTGTGAGTAATAGCAATGGATTTTCCAAACAGGCGCTTGAAGACATGTCCCGACAGGTCGAGATAAAACTGAAAGATTTCGGCTTTGATGTCACCATTACCACAGTAACTCCGGGGCCAGTTGTTACTCAGTTTGAAATTTCCTTGGCACCTGGCGTCAAAGTCTCCCAAATCATGAACCTCAATAAAGATTTGGCGCGCGCTCTACTGGTTGAAAGCGTCCGTATTGTCGATGTTATTCCTGGCAAGCCGGTTATCGGCCTAGAAATCCCCAATGAAGTGCGGGAGATGATTAGTCTAAAAGAAGTGCTCGCCTCCGAAGCATTTGCCAATTCTAGCTCAACACTTTCTATGGGCCTAGGCAAAGACATTAACGGCAACCCTATTGTTGCGAATCTGGCAAAAATGCCGCATTTATTGGTTGCAGGCGCCACAGGCATGGGAAAGTCAGTTGGCTTAAACGCTATGATTTTAAGCGTGCTTTACAAGGCTAAGCCTGACGAGGTCCGTATCATTATGATCGATCCTAAAATTGTTGAATTGGCGATTTATGCAGACATCCCGCACCTGTTAACACCTGTTGTGACTGACATGAATGAAGCGGCTTCGGCACTTTGGTGGTGTGTTAATGAGATGGAACGTCGTTATTCATTACTGGCAAAGTTTGGTGTTCGCAATATCGATGGTTTTAATGAAAAACTCAAAAAAGCCAAAGAGCAAGGTGCGCCATTATTAGATCCAAGTTTTAACCAAAATACTGCCGAAGAAGGCGAGGTGGCGCCGGAATTAGAAGTGCTTCCACTCATTATGCTCGTCATTGATGAGTACGCTGACATGTTAGGCGCTTTAGCTCAAGAAGATCGCGCCAAAGCTAAGCGCGTTGAGGCGCTCATTGTCCGCCTGGCGCAAAAAGCACGAGCTGCTGGCATTCACATTATCATCGCCACTCAACGACCGAGCGTTGATGTGATCACCGGCCTGATCAAATCTAACGTGCCAACTCGCATCGCCTTCAAGGTATCAAGCAAAGTTGATTCTCGTACCATTCTCGATCAAGGTGGTGCCGAACAATTACTCGGCATGGGTGACATGCTTTATATGAGCCCTGGTATGGCACACCTGACTCGTGTGCACGGCGCCTTTGTTGACGATGATGAAATTTTACGCGTAGTCAACTTTTTAAAGGAAAATTCGGAAACCAACTATCTTGATGGTATTTTAAACGCCCATAGTGAATCACAAGATTCACATGAAACCGCGGGCGCAACATTGACGCCTAGCGGGGAAATGGATCCCTTGTATGATGAGGCGGTGCAAATCGTTACGTCATCGCGCAGGGCTTCTATTTCCAGCCTACAACGCCGCATGCGTATTGGCTACAATCGGGCGGCACGCATTATCGAAGATATGGAATCAGCTGGTGTTGTCAGCACCATGAATAGTGCAGGCAACCGTCAAGTATTAGCACCTGAGCCAATCAACACCAATGATTAATTTTCTAGGGGCTCTAGCCTTATTTTTCAGTAGTATGGCTATAGCTAACAATGAATTCGAGGCGTTTTTTGGCTCACTCGAAACACTGAGTGCTAATTTTACACAGCAAACTTATAACGACGTTAATGCGCCTATTGACGAGACTTCTGGCTATCTACGTTTTGAGCGTCCTGCATCTTTTATTTGGCAAACCAACTCACCCATTGAGCAAACTTTATTACTGCATAATAAAGAATTATGGCTGGTTGATACTGAGCTGGAGCAAGCCAGTCAGCGGCCTATTAGCGAGCTAGAGAACACACCTCTATATTGGCTTATCAATCGTCCTGAACAGCTTAAAAAATTGCCAAAATATACTCATAGCAAACACGGCGTTAATTGGTATCAAACTCAGCAAAGCGACCAGCTTAGCTTTGGGTTTCGCAACAGTTCATTATACGCACTGCACCTAACAAACACCCTGGGGCAAAATATTCAAGTAGTTTTTAGCGAGATGGCGCTTAATCCTAGTCTAGAACAAAATACCTTTGTGCTAAATCTAGCCAATGATTTTGATATTATTAGATCGTTTTAGAAAACTGGGTTTTGCTACTTGCTAGGTAGGCATCAAAAACCATACAAATATTACGAATCAACAATCTGCCTTTTTCCATCACCTTAATTGAATGCTCGGTCAATTCAATAAGGCCATCTTCGTTCATCTCACGTAAACCCTCTAAAGCATCGGCAAAGTAGTCGTTGAAATCAAGACTAAAGGCTGCTTCAATTTTGGCAAAATCCAGCTCAAAATGGCAAATCAAATCCATAATAACAGCACGTCTAATTTTGTCATCAGTCCGAATCATTTGACCCTTAATAACTGGCAGATCTCCCGACTCGATGCTTGCATAATACTGTTCTATATTTTTCTCATTCTGAGAAAAGCAGTCACCAACTTGACCAATAGAGCTCAATCCTAGGCCGACAATATCACAATCAGCATGCGTAGAATAACCCTGAAAGTTCCGATATAAATGCCCTTGACGCTGAGCAACAGCTAAAGGGTCATCTGGCAAAGAAAAATGATCCATACCAATATAAACATAGCCTTGATCCAATAAAAAATCCATTGAATATTTAAAAATAGCCAATTTTTCATCTGCACTTGGCAATTCCAAAACATCAATACGTCTCTGCGGTTTAAACAACTCAGGTAAATGAGCATAATTAAACAGAGAAATTCTATCGGGCTTAAGCGCACTAATTTGATTAAGTGTGGTTTTAAAACTCTCAACCGACTGTTTTGGTAGGCCATAAATCAAATCAATACTGATTGACTCAAAGCCGTAGTTACGAGCAAGCTCAATCACAGTGCGTGTCTGCTCGAAACTTTGAACACGATTAACGGCTTTTTGCACATCCGCATTAAAGTCCTGAATTCCTAAACTAATACGATTAAAGCGCGCCTTTGCCAAGGCTTTAATTGTGTCTTCGTCAACCCCTCTTGGGTCAATTTCAATCGAATATTCGCCGTGTTCTGAAAAATTAAAAGCACTTTGAAGCTTCTCACTGAGACGCACAATTTGCTGGTTTGATAAAAAAGTAGGTGTGCCACCGCCAAAATGCATTTGCGCTACTTGACGCTTAGAATCAAATAGCGCACCTTGTCTATCAATCTCTTTAAATAAGGCGTCTAAGTACGGCTCAGCCTTGCCTTTATCTTTGGTGACAATCTTATTACAGCCACAATAAAAACACACTGTATTGCAAAATGGAATGTGGCAATATAACGAAATTGGCCCTTGGCGTTTATTGCTCAATACCACTTGCTGTTGATAATCGTTTTGGGTGAATGCTGAAAAATTATTTGCCGTCGGGTAAGAAGTATATCTCGGTCCAGAACGATCATATTTTTTAATCAATGACAAGTCAAATAAATTCATATTATTGTTTCTGATAAAAAACCCCTGAGATACATAACAGGGGTTTGGTTTAATAGGGTGGGGCTGATTGTTCGATCAACCCCGGGGAGAGGGTTTAATTCTATCATCAACGAACAATAAACCCTTGATCTAAATCAAGAAATAACAAATAATTTGAACCATATCTTTGCTTCTCTGCTACAATTCCAAACCATGATCCCAACTAAAAAACATTTAGAGCGTTACTACAGCTATCTACATACCCTACCCCTTTTTAGCAACCTGTCTCAAGAGGCGTTACAACCCCTATTTGAGACCTTGCAAGTAAGACAATTTCATAAAAATGAAATTGTCACATTCAACTCTAAAGAGCACTCCAGGCTCTATATTAATTTTGATGGCTTGTTCAAATTAACCAAAATTGATGAACGGGGCGATGAAATTGTTTTAAAGATTGTTGATAAAAAAGACTTGGTCTCTCCTATGCATTTTTCGCCTCATTACGATGTGGCTGCAGATTTCGTTAAAAACACAACCTTGTTTTATTTCTCACAAGAGTCTATCGCCAAAGCCATGGCCGATCATCACCAATTCTCGCTAAATATTGTCCAATATTTAGCTGACAGCGTCCAAAGCCTTATGCTTAGTGCGGAAGTATTACAACTAAAAACAGCCAAAGAAAAAGTGGGCTGGTATTTAGTACATTCTAAAATTAACGCCACTTTCGAGTTGCCGTATTCTAAGTCCTTAACTGCTGCTTATTTAGGCATGCAGCCAGAATCATTCTCTAGGGCGCTGTCCGAGCTAAAAAAAGAAGGTGTCTTTTTAGATAATAAAAAAATCAAGCTAGACAATGGTGACGAACTATGCGCCTATTGCGATCCAGTGACAGGTGCTGATTGCGCTTTCTTTAAAACGCCAGACTGCCTACATTCTTAATTAGTTTTTACGCTAATAACGAGCGCGTTTGTTTTTATTAATAATTACTGTCTATTTTTAATAAAGTAGGGCCGTATACAGAGGTGCTTGATCAATAGAAAAGCGTTGTTTTTATATCAGGCTTAAAAACGAAAAAACCCAGAGTAAATCTCTGGGTTTAAATATGGTGCCGAAGGCCGGACTCGAACTGGCGACCTACTGATTACAAATCAGTTGCACTACCAACTGTGCTACTTCGGCAATAGCGCAAATTATACCAAACTATTATTACACTCATTTAATAAAAATAATGATTTTTATTTTTTTAATAGGCAAAAAAAATGCCTCAATGAAGAGGCATTATTAAGATTATTTAAAAACTTAGAAGGTAGGGCCAGCAGTTAGCGCAACAGATGCTTGTCTGAGCGCATTAACGGCTTGAGTATTGGCTTTTTTGGCTAATGCCGCATCCTGGTTTTTCTTAGCCTCTTTGATCATTTTGCCAGTATCTCTCCAGGCTGAATTTTGTGCTAAATTTTTCTTATAATTAGCCTCTGCCGCGGCAATCATATCAGTAAAAGAATCACTGGCTGCTACAACCGGTGCATACTTAGGGTCGCTTGATACTTTTGCTTTCTTAGGGGCTGGGGGAACTGCTACACCACCACCTAATTGATGTACATAAACCACTAGCTTTTTAAGTTGTACTGCATCAATCACACTAGATTGTCCAAACGCTGGCATAACCGCATCTTGTGTTTGCGGATCATGAGCTTGGTTAACTCCATGAAGAATTGTACGCACCACTGAAGCATGCTGATCTTCTGCCTTAAAACGATAAATACCATCACTTAAATTAGCTGATCCTAACATTTCATTACCTGCTAGTGTTGGACCGTGACAACCGACACAACCCTTGCTCATGTAAAGCGCTTTTGAAGCTGGATTTGGCTTGCCTTGAGCGCCTTTACCCGTTTCAATTAGAAATGTTGCGAGCTCATCAGCTTGCGCATCGGTAATCCCAAGCATGCGTGCTGGCATATTACCTTTACGGCCATTCTTGAGAGTTTGCTCAATCTTCGCTAGAGATCCACCATATAGCCAATCATCGTCTGCTAAAACTGGAAATCCGTCATTACCCTGTCCAGCCGCACCATGACAAGCGGCACAATTATCGCCAAATAGCGTTTTTGCCGTTTTGACTGCGTAAGTTCTTAGCTCATCGTCACGTACAATATCCTCCAATGATGAGTCAGCAATAGCTTGCTCAGTTGCTGCAAATCTTTTCTCACGATACGCTTCAAGCTCTTCAACACTTTCATTCATCTCTGTGATTTGAGTCCATCCTGCAGCGCCCTTATAATGATCGCCAAACCAAGGAATACTTGGATAGTAGAATGAGTAAATGACAACGGCTACAAGGCCAACCATCATTGCTTGCATATACCATCTTGGCGGACGGTTATTTAGTTCTCTTAAATCCTGCTCTTCATCCCAAAAGTGTCCTGTATTGTTTTCACCTGGGAATGGGTTTTCATGTTTACTCATTGCTTTCTCCTCTTAACGTTCGTCATCATCATTGACAAAATTTCGTAAGTCTTCAAATTTTTGCTTATTTTTTGGCCTAAAAGAATAAAAATAAGCGCCTGCTAATAAAACAAATATAACTACTGCAGTTACCGCTCCAATTTTATCAACTAAAGTCATTATTCGCGGTAAGTAACACCGTCTTCAAACTTAATCATGTTGCCTAATGATTGCAAATACGCAACCATAGCGTCCATCTCAGTTTTTCCAGCAACTGCATCAGCAGCGCCTGCAATATCAGCATCTGTATATGGCACACCAACTTTTCTTAGTCCGCTCATGTGTGTCGCAATTTCATCGCCATCAACCATTGCATCATCCAAGAACTTATACTTTGGCATAACAGATTCTGGCACTAAGGCTTGAGGGTTGCGCAAATGAAGAATATGCCATTCATCTGAATACTTGCCACCTAAACGCGCTAAATCAGGCCCGGTTCTTTTAGATCCCCATTGGAATGGGTGGTCGTACTTAGACTCTACAGCAAGAGAAAAATGCCCGTAACGTTCCTTCTCATCCCTAAATGGACGGATCATCTGCGAATGACACAAGAAACAACCTTCACGTTGATAGATGTCACGACCTGCCACCTCTAAAGGTGTATTAGGTCGAACGCCATCACCAGGCTTCCAATCATCTAAAGATTGGCCTTCAGCCCTCTGCCATAAAAGACTTTGCGTACTTCCGTCTGCTAGTGTTACTTGGTCTTTAACCGTATCTGGGTTAGTGAACAAAGGCACAATTTGCACAATGCCTGCTAATGAAACTGCTAGAGCCATAAACAAATACATAGCAAAGATATTCTTTTCAAACTTTGCTTGTAAGCTTTCTTTTCCGTTTTGATTTGACATGATCTATCTCCTCTTATGCGTTAGCTGTCTGCACCGAACCCGACTTGCGGATTGTGCTAACAATGTTGATTAACATGATCACCGCACCTGTGAATACTAGCACACCGCCAGCTGCTCTCATCACATAGTATGGGTGCATTGCAGCAACTGACTCTGCAAATGTGTACGCTAATGTACCGTACTCATCATATGCTCTCCACATCAAACCTTGCATGATGCCAGATACCCACATCGCAACAATGTACGTTACGGTACCAATAGTATGGATCCAGAAATGTATTGCTAGGAGCTTTTGATTTAACCTAACGTTATACATTTTTTCAATCATATGATATAGCGATCCTGCCGCCACCATAATATTCCAACCAAGCGCACCTGAGTGTACATGGCCAATTGTCCAATCTGTGTAATGCGATAAAGCGTTTACGTTTTTCGCTGCCATTACTGGCCCTTCAAAAGTAGACATGGCATAGAAAGCTAATGACATAATTAAAAAACGCAAGATGTAATCTTCACGTAAACGATCCCAAGCGCCTGAAAGCGTCAAGATTCCGTTTAGCGCACCACCCCATGATGGAATAATCATTGCCAATGAGATAGTGGCGCCTAATGAACCAGCCCAATCTGGTAATGCTGTGTACTGTAAGTGGTGAGCACCTAACCATACGTAACCAAACATTAACGCCCAGAAGTGGATCACCGATAAACGGTACGAGTAAATTGGACGCTCTGCTTGTTTCGGTACAAAGTAGTACATCATCCCTAGAAATCCTGCTGTTAAGAAGAAACCAACAGCATTATGACCCCACCACCATTGAATCATGGCATCTTGGACACCAGAAAAAATTGAATAAGACTTAAACCAATCAACTGGAATGGATAGGTTATTCACCACATGCAAATAGGTGACCATTACCATCATACCCATGAAGAACCAGTTTGCCACATAGACATGTGGCACTTTGTTGCGGTCACGAATATGAATAGTCATAATGAAGTTATATAAATAAGATGCCCACGATAATGTGATTAGAATATCAATTGGCCACTCAAGCTCTGCATACTCTTTAGACTGGGTTAAGCCAAGTGGTAGTGTTACTACTGCCAGTACAATAACCGTATTCCACGACCAAAAGGTAAACCAGGCCATCTTGTTTGACCACAGGCGCACTTGGTTGGTTCTTTGCACAATATAAAATGCTGCTGCCATCAAGGCCGACCCACCAAAGGCAAAGATCACCGCATTGGTATGAAGCGGTCTTAGACGACCAAATTGAAAATACGGAAGATCAGTGCCCAAATCATTAAGATATGGGAACGCCAACTCAGAAGCGATGTACACACCTAGTAATGTGCCCACTACCAAATAAACGGACGACATAATCGTAAACCATTTGACGACACCTAAATCATACTTTTCTGCTAAATTCATGAACAGTCCTCTTTTTTTAAATTTAATACTCTTGATTTTTTTTACAAGCCATAAAGAAACATATAGCATTTCTATATTTGGCGCTATGATACCGTTAATTATACGATTGTTTCTTGATTTAAATCAATTTTTTACATTTAAATGGCTATCAAGACACTTAATTTCATGCTTATTATTAACATTATTAATTGAAAATAATTCAACGTCTAATTAAGAGTTTTAAGGAGATGAGAAACAATACCAGCGCCATTAAAAACCATTGTAATGCATATCCTAGGTGTTTGTCAGCGCTACCATAAAAAGGCTGCCACTGCCTAAAGAATCCGTCTGCCGCGTCTTTATCTAGTCGTCCAACCATTGGCGAAAAAGTCAATTTAGATAAAGATTCGATCTGGCTCATATCAAGGGACTGAATTAATAAGGGAAATTGCTGGCGCTCTTCAGCTTCAATGATATCGAGCTCAATTCTCTTAACGGGTTTAATCAAAGATACTTTGACAACTCTATGTTGGTCATTAAGTCCTATATCTGCAATTTTATTTCGACGACCTTGCCAAGGCACAAACCCGCGATTGATCAAAACGGCCTGTTGCCCAGTCAATACAAAGGGAGTCATGACATAATAACCCGCATTACCATTAACAATTTGATTGTCATAAATAAACTGCCGATCGCTCGCGTAATACCCCTCTAACAATACGCTATGATGCTCTTTTTCTACCAATTCGAGCATATTAGAGGTTTTTTCTGGCGCTATGCTTTGTGCACGAACTACCTGCTGCGCAATTGTCTGTTTTTCATTTGCACGATCTAGCTGCCAAAATCCTAGGGATACCAGGCCGTATATGACAACACTTATTAATAAGCCAGGAAGAGAAAACAGTCTTCCAATCACTTAGCGATAGTAGCATCCATGATAACAGCATTAGGCTCAATCCATCCCATATATCCGGACAACATCAATATGCCAAATAAAAATAATGAAAGGGCAACTCGCACTACCAATGACCGAAACATTTTTTCAGACCCTTCGGGTCCACCACGCATTAGACCCAATAAACCCGATCCCAATGCCAATAAAATTCCGACAATAATAACAATAATAATTACGCTTGACATGCCAACTCCTTATAACAAAAAACTTAATTAAACCCAGTATACAAATACAAACAACCCAAGCCAAACTACATCAACAAAGTGCCAATACCATGCGACGCCTTCAAAGGCAAAGTGGTTATTCGCACTAAAATGGCCTTTTTGCACTCTGAATAAAATAACGGTCAGCATGATTACACCCAAAGTTACATGGAAACCATGAAAACCTGTCAGCATATAAAAAGTAGAACCATAAATGCCTGATGTCAACTTCAGTCCGTCAGCATACGCATGCCCGTACTCCATGACCTGAAAACCTAAAAAAGCTACTCCTAGGGTGATTGTAGCAACTAACCAGCCAATAACTTGATTGCGATTATCACTTCTTAGCGCATGGTGAGCTAAAGTTAATGTCACACCAGAAAGCAACAATAGGATCGTATTTAGTGCGGGTAAGCCTGTCGCCTCAACGAGCTTAGTCGGAATAGAGATTGCTGTACCTGATTGCAGAGTGGTTCCTGGTGTAGTGAAGGCAACTTGCTGCCAGGTTGCACTAAAGCCGTTCCAAAGATCGGGCGTAAAGATATTGTTATCTGCGCCGCCCAACCAAGGCACACTCAACATTCTCGCATAAAACAGAGCGCCAAAGAAAGCAGCAAAAAACATCACTTCTGAAAAAATAAACCAGCTCATTCCCCAGCGAAACGAGCGATCTACTTGTTGATTATATTGGCCATTAACACTTTCATTAACCACTTGCCCAAGCCACCCAAATAACATAAATACTGTAATTGCAAAACCCAACACCATTGCTGACGATCCCCAGCTTACGCCATGCATTTGATTGGCAAAACCAATTAATAGAATCGAGATGCCAATAGATCCAATGATTGGCCAGTAGGTTCCATCCGGTATGTAATATTCTTTTTCGTTCATTTTCTCTTCCTCGTTATTTAACTTTCAAGTTTAAAAAAATTATATGACAGGCTTACATCTTGTATACGCTCGTCGAGCTCAGGCTCAACCACAAACCGCAAGGTCATTTCCAATTCTTCGTGTGGCTTAAACACTTGTCTATTAAAACAAAAACACTCTAGTTTTTTGAAGTGTAGCGCCGCCTCTGTTGGTGCTACACTTGGCACCGCTTGACCAATAATGGTTTGGTTCGTATTATTTTTTGCAATATAACTGGTTGTATAAAACTTTCCAGGTTTCACCTCCATTGCATGTACTTTGGGTGTAAATTGAACAGGAAATCCGCCCATCGTCATTGCAAAAAAACTGACATCTATCTTTCTATCCTCTTTAACTTCATATTGTTGGTCAGCGTCTACCCGTCCAGTTGTTCCATTAAATCCTGTTATTTCACAAAACACATCATAAATTGGTGGCATGACAAAAATGGCAAATACAAACATAAAAATAGGTGCCGATATCAACTTAACCCAAAACGATGTTTTGATCTTGTCTCTTTTTCTTAAGTCGTCAGCCATAGAACAAAATGGTTGCTACAAAAACGCCTGCTGCTATGGCACCAGTAATCAATGCAGTCATTATGACACTTTTACTTTGGCTGTCCATCAAGAATGCTGAGACTCTGACTTAATTAGCTCTCTTGATGGTGGCGTGTTAAAGCTGTGGTATTGCGCTTTAGGCGCCAGTGTCCATTCTAAACCTTTAGCACCTTCCCACGGTCTTGCCGTTGCAGGTTTGCCGTTGCGAATACAATCAATCACAATATAAGTAAACAGGATAAACGATGCGCCAAATGCAAATCCACCAATAGATGAGATCATATTAAAATCTGCAAACTGTAACGAGTAGTCAGGAATTCGCCTTGGCATACCCGCTAAGCCTAAAAAGTGTTGCGGGAAAAATAACACGTTAACTGAAATAACCGCCCACCAAAAGTGTACTTTTGCCAGACCCTCGTTGTACATTTTTCCGGTCCACTTAGGCAGCCAGTAAAACGTTGCAGCAATGATTGACCATAATGCGCCAGTAACAAGCACATAGTGAAAATGCGCAACTACAAAGTATGTATCGTGATACTGAATATCAGCTGGCGCAATGCCCAGCATTAAGCCAGAGAAGCCACCAATTGTAAATAAAAATACGAACGACACTGCCCACAACATTGGTGTCTCAAATGTCATAGATCCTCGCCACATGGTGGAAATCCAATTAAACACCTTAACACCAGTAGGTACCGCAATTAACATAGTTGCATACATAAAATACAATTCTCCAGCAACCGGCATACCGGTTAAGAACATATGATGCGCCCAAACAATATAAGATAAAAAGGCAATTGACGCTGTTGCGTATACCATGGAAGAATAACCGAATAACGGTTTACGAGCAAAGGTTGGAATAATATGAGAAACCACACCAAAGGCTGGCAAAATCATAATATATACCTCTGGATGTCCAAAGAACCAGAAGATGTGCTGAAACATGACTGGATCACCACCACCAGTTGCATCAAAAAATGCAGTGCCAAAGTTACGGTCAGTCAACATCATGGTAACTGCGCCTGCCAACACTGGCATTGCGCCAATTAATAAAAATGATGTAATCAACCAAGTCCAGACAAATAACGGCATATCCATCAGTTTCATTTTTGGTGCGCGCATATTCAGCACTGTTGCGATAATGTTAATCGCGCCCATGATTGATGAAAATCCTAATAAATGCACAGCAAAGATAAAGAAATCTGTAGAATCTGGCGCAAAAGTTGTGGATAGTGGCGCATAGAACGTCCAGCCAAATGCAGGTGCACCCCCTTCCATAAAGAATGTACTTAAAAGGATTCCGCCTGCAAAAGGCAAGATCCAGAACGACCAATTGTTCATACGTGGCAACGCCATGTCAGGTGCGCCAACCATCATTGGAATTAGCCAGTTACCCAAACCAACGAATGCGGGCATAATTGCACCAAACACCATAATCAGACCGTGCATGGTAGTTAGCTGATTGAAAAAATGTGGATCCATCAATTGTAAACCTGGCTGTAAAAGTTCCATGCGAATCCCCATTGCTAATGCGCCACCAATAAGTAGCATAGCAAACGCAAACCATAAGTAAAGTGTGCCAATGTCCTTATGATTCGTAGTTTTAACCCATCTCATTAAACCTTTTTCAGGGCCATGATGATGTTCGTCATGAGAAGCTGTTGCTGTTGTCATAATATCTCTCCTTTAATTAACGTGCAGATTTAACGTCTGAAGGCTGAACCACGCTGCCGGTGTTGCCAAAAGCGTTTCTTTCATAAGTAATTACTGACGCTAAGTCAGCATCGCCTAACATCTTAAATGCTGGCATGCCAGCCTTGCCATGTAATACAATCTTTATATGCTCTGCTGCTGAACCATTGGCAATAGGAGAGTTTTTCATTGCTGGAAAGATCGGCGGTATGCCTGAGCCGTCTACCTTATGACAACCTGCACAATTCGCCTCATAAACACTCTTACCTTTTGTCATTAGCTCTGTCTTAGACCAGGTTTTGGTGGCACTAGCAATGGCAGCAGCAGCATTTGCTTGCTCAGCAGCCACCCATTTAGCGTAGTCTTCTTTTGAAACCACATCAACAACAATCGGCATAAAACCATGGTCTTTGCCACACAATTCAGCACACTGGCCACGGTAAGTGCCAATTTTATCAACCTTCGCCCAAGCATCGTTAATAAACCCTGGATTAGCATCTTGTTTAACGCCGAATGCTGGAATCCACCAATTGTGAATCACATCATTTGAGGTAATCAAAAACCTAATCGACGTGTCGACAGGAAGCACAACACGCTTATCCACTTCAAGCAAATAATGTTGTGGCTTGTTATCAGTTTTCAGCGAATTTTTTGAAGTTTTAGCCAAATTGGAAATAAAGCTAATACCTTCTTCAGGATAGTCATATTGCCACTTCCATTGATGCCCGGTAATCTTAATAGTCATTTCAGCTTTTGAGGTGTCCTCCAAATCAATGAGTGTTTTAGAGGCGGGAATAGCCATTGCCACAAGAATAACGACTGGAATGAGCGTCCATAGGATTTCTGCCTTGGTACTCTCATGAAATTGAGCTGCTACTGCGCCTTTGGACTTTCTATGGACAAAAACAGAATAAAACATTGCGCCAAATACAATAACGGCAATAACTACACAAACCCAAAATACCATCATGTGTAAGCTGTATATATCTCGACTAATCGAGGTGACGCCTTCGGTCATGTTTAAACCGTATTCTGAAAATACCGCTGTAGAAATTAGTGCTATAGACGACGCTATAACGCTTGATAATTTGCTCATATATCCCCCCAGATAAAAGCAATCGTTTGCAAAAAATGCCAAACTGATCAAAAAATTTAGAGCAATCATACTACATTTTTCTGAATTATCTAGCATATTTTCATAAAATGTGTCCACTATTTAAATCAAGGTTTTCTAATGTTCTTGACAAGTTGGAGAATGAGTGCTTTAATGAATACACATTATTTTTATAAGGAGAAAATATGGCTATTGTTCAAACCGTTAGAATGCAAAAGAATGCAGGGAAAAAAGCAACTATTAATATGATTGGCTTAGGATCACCAGTTACTTGGATTCGCAAGGCTTTAAATGACATTACAGTGTGCCCAAAATTAGCGGTTTTTTACGGGGGGCTGTTCACTCTTGTAGTCTACAACCTATGGCTATTCCTTGAACAATCTGCTGCTCTTCACGATGTTTCAGCACCTTTGGTGGTGATGATTATTTTGGTACTAGGGCCTATTTCTGCCATTAGTCTTTATGATGTCTCTAGAAAGATTTCTAACGGCGAAAAACCCACTATTGGCAGCGTATTAAAGGCGTCAATTAAATCAAATGGCGCATGCCCTTCAGTTTTTATATCAATTACATTAATGTTACTAGCCATTGCCTGGATGGTTTTTTCACCGCTAATTTATACAGTTTTCACCGCTGGCGCATTAAATATTGTCAACCCTGATCAAACCATTGTTCAAAATATTATTACTGATTTTTCCAATGGAACTAATATGGGCTTTATTATTGCTTACTCAATCTTTACATTGGTACTGGCATTAATCGCATTCATGATTAGCTGGTTTTCATTTCCAATGATTCACGATCAAGATGTAGATCCGTTTACGGCAATTACTACCAGTCTAAAGGCCGCTTCAAAAAATATACTAGTTATGGTCCCTTGGATTGCATTTGTGGGTGCTGTTGTAGTCTTGGGCTTACTAACCCCTTACTTTTTAGGTCTTGTGATTATAATTCCAGTATTAGCGCACGCCACTTGGCATGCGTATGAAGAAATGATTGGCAACATTAACTAAATCACAAAAACCCCTGTAAGCATCGGATCGATCTTCGATTGACCTGATGCTTTTTTTTGCAAAAAAAACCAGTCTACCATGTATAAAAAATTGCTGAAATTCTCAATTATTCTCGCGCTGATCGTTGTCATACTAGGCGCCTATACTCGACTAAGCAATGCAGGACTAGGCTGTCCAGATTGGCCGGGCTGCTATGGACAGATAATCGTTCCTGATCTGGCTGATGGTACCAAGATTGAGGGCTATGATCGTCCACTCGAAACAGCCAAAGGTTGGATAGAAATGATTCATCGTTACGCTGCCTCTGCGCTAGGGCTGACTATTCTTATACTTTGGTTTTTAACGCTTAAAGGCAAAACACAACGCCCTCAATCTATGGCGCTACCGAGCTTTACCGCTTTATTTGTTATGCTCCAAGGTGCTTTTGGCATGTGGACCGTTACCCTAATGGTTCATCCTGGCATTGTCACCATACATCTTTTAGGTGGATTTATCACCAGTGCTCTACTAATCTGGATGTTTCTCAATCAAAACAAACGCACTGGTGTTTATCGTCATGTCCTCAAACGGCATAAATATTTACTTTTAATCGTGCTACTTACACTGAGCGTACAAATAGCTCTAGGCGGTTGGACGAGCACTAATTATGCAGCACTCTCTTGTGGTGATTACTTTCCAACCTGCTTAAATACTTGGTGGCCAGAAATGGACTTTTCTAGTGCTTTGTACTGGGGTCCAACTGGTACAGAATACAACTATGAGTATGGCGTACTTGAAAATCAAGCGCGTATAGCCATTCAAATGCTGCATCGCATTGGCGCATTGCTTACCACTATTTTGATTATTTCTTTATTGATAGCCTTTAAGCGCTATGTGCATTTAAAAAAGCATTTTCTCCTGATTGGTAGCTTGTTAGCTATTCAGATTTCGTTGGGTGTTTTGAATATTGTCCTATCATTGCCAATAGCTGTTGCAGTATTACACAATGGTGTGGCGCTGCTGTTGTTGCTTAGCTTTATTAGTCTAGTGCACAAAATCTTTAAAGAGGATAATTATCGTATTGAAACCTAAAAAGACCTAGATTACATAATATTTGTAGAAAGCGCAAACTTTACGGCCAACATCACTAAAACAATAAACCCGACGGTCATCACTAGGGCAACAACAATATAAAGCCACGGACCCTGTCTTTCTGTTTGCTCAAAATCTTTAACTAGATCCTCTCTTTTGCCAATGCCAATTATGGCTGAAGTTACCGCTCTAAACGCCTGTCTCAATCGACCCAAGAACCCTCCTTTAATCGTTTACAAAGTAATCAACCAGTAGTGGTCCACCAACAAAGCCAAGAACAACAACATGAGATAATTAATTGAATAGGTAAACGTATTCCAAGCAATTTTTATATCCTTGGAGCGACTGTTTATATTGATAGCATACCATAGAAAAATTCCGCCCAAAATAAGTGCAGCAGTCAAATAAATTAGTCCTGACATACCCGTTAGGTAGGGCAAAATCGTAACCACGACCAACAAGATTGTATAGAACAGAATTTGGACTTTTGTATAGGCTATACCGTGCGTCACAGGCAACATCGGTATATCTACCTTTTCATATTCTTTAACTCTATGTATTGCCAATGCCCAAAAATGTGGGGGCGTCCAAATAAAAACAATCAAAAATAATAGTAGTGCGGATTCGATATTTTGTCCGCCCGTTATTGCCGTCCAGCCTAATACGGGTGGCGCTGCACCGGCCGCACCGCCTATCACAATGTTTTGCGGCGTAGCTCGCTTTAAATATAGGGTGTAAATTACCGCATATCCAATCAAGGATGCAAAGGTCAAAATCACAGTCAAAGTATTAACAAATAATTGCAATATGCCAAGACCAATAACGCCTAAAAACACACCCCAGATTAACGCCTGATAGCGACTCACTTTTCCTTGTGGCAAAGGTCTTTGATCGGTACGTGACATTTGAGTATCAATTTTTTCATCAACCACATGATTAAAAACAGCTGCCGAAGCTGCTGCCATACCAATACCTAGCGACGCATTAACAACTAACAACCAGTCTGGAAAATAGGGTGCAGGTACTGCTAAAAACATGCCTACAACTGCTGTTAACAAAATCAATGCAACTACTTTGAGCTTGCACAGGTCTAATAGATTAGAAATTGAAGCGATAAATTCTTTGACCATTATCCAATACGGGAATATTTAAAAAGACGATGCAAATCTTTAATGACTCGCTTAATGTTTAGGTCGGTAGGGTTATAATGCAGCATAATATTTCCTAAAGGATCAATAAGAAACAAATGATTATCAGGAAATTTGCTTAACTGCTGCATTAAACGAGTGCTGCCATGGGCACGTAACACTTTAGGATCAATATTGGTGGTTGACTCACTCGTCACTAAAAGACTTTGAATTCTACGCATATTTTCATTAGTCAAAATACGTATAGTACTCATGTCTTTTAGTGTGTTTAAGCAAGACTGCTCGCACCGATCAGTCACGTAAGCCAGTGTCCAAATGTTTTGAAGGCTGCCTTTTTGCGCCTTATTAAAAATAAAGTCGTTATCTGTGGTACCAATAACAGGGTTAACAAACTCTCCGTAGTTAACGGTACTTTTGGTAAAAGAATTAGGACTTAGATAAAAAAAAGCAGTGCCAAATACAATTGGCAAAACAAAAGAAGCTAACAATACCCACAGTTCTTTTTTGGACTTCATGCAAACCTTGGTTGATAATTTAACTAATAATATACTTGGATTATTTCTTTAAGGTAGGTTTTTAATTTTTTTTAAAGTCGAACCTCTATCCCATTTGCCTGCATAGCGCGCTTTGCTTGCTCCACAGTATATTCGCCAAAATGAAAGATACTGGCTGCCAAGACTGCGTCAGCACCCCCTTTTACAACACCTTCTGTCAGATGTTCTAAATTACCCACACCACCAGAGGCAATCACAGGCACACTCACTGCGTCTGATACTGCTCTAGTGAGTTCAAGATCAAAACCTGTTTTAACACCGTCACAGTCCATTGAGGTAAGCAATACCTCGCCTGCGCCATGCTCGCCTGCTGTCATTTTTATGGCCCACTCTACCACATCAATACCCGTTGGCTCACGACCACCATGGGTAAAAATTTCCCACTTGTTTGGTGTGCTTGAGACTTTTTTAGCATCAATGGCGATCACAATACATTGGGAGCCAAACTGTTTGCCAAGCTCGTGAATCAACTCTGGATTAAAAATAGCGGCCGAATTAACCGCCACTTTATCAGCGCCCGCATTTAACATGGCACGAACATCTTGCGCTTTGCGAATACCGCCGCCCACTGTCAGTGGAATGAATACTTGCTCTGCAATGCTTTCAACCATATGAATGGTGGTATCTCGACCTTCGTGCGACGCGGTAATATCTAAAAACGTAATTTCATCTGCACCTTGTTCGTCGTAACCTTTGGCCACTTCAACAGGGTCTCCTGCATCCTTTATGTCAACAAACTGCACACCTTTTACCACACGACCGTCGCGCACATCTAAACAGGGAATAATTCTTTTTGCTAAACTCATAAACGAATTTTACCTCTGTATGTTTGTTGTGTGGCCATATATAAAGGGTTAGGTATAATCTTGGCCTATGACAAACATTCCAAAACACATTGCAATTATCATGGATGGCAATGGCCGCTGGGCCTTTAAGCGTGGCTTGCCGCGCATTGTTGGTCATCAACAAGGTGTCAAAGCTGTGCGTACAGTGGTAAAAGCCTGTGGAGCAATGGAGGTAAAAACACTTACCTTGTTTGCCTTTAGCAGTGAAAATAAAAATCGCTCAACAGAAGAGGTAACGCTACTTTTCAAGTTGTTTCTAACTGTACTCAAACAAGAAGTAAAAAAACTCCACAAACACAATGTGCGCTTAAAAATTATTGGCGACCTATCTTTATTTCCAAAAGATGTACAAGAAACAGCTATCCAAGCACAGGCTGACTTAGTCAATAACACCGGATTAACTTTGGTTATTGCAGCAAATTATGGCGGCCAGTGGGATATTACACAAGCAGCTAAACAGGCGGCACAGGCGACTGTCAAAGGCGAAATAACCCCTGATGACATTACCATCGACAGCTTTTCAAACTACCTTTCATTGGCCGGCGAACCAGCCGTTGATTTATTAATTCGCAGCAGTGGGGAACTTAGAATTAGTAATTTTTTGCTTTGGGATGTTGCTTATAGTGAGTTTTATTTTACCGATACCCTGTGGCCAGATTTTGATGAGGCCGAACTTAACAAAGCCATAGAAAGCTTTAATCATCGTGATCGTCGCTTTGGCGCACGCAAGGACAGCTAATGCTTTTACCAAGAATCTTAACCGCGATAATTTTGGCACCCCTATTTATTTGGGCAATCATTGCCATGCCTACCGATTACTTTAGCTATTTGCTATTAGTGTTTGTTGCCTTGGGTGCCTGGGAGTTTGCTCGCTTAATTAAAATTGAACAGCCACTATATCGAGCGTTGATATCGATAAGTATAGTCGGTTGTAGCTTAATTGCATCAAAACATGCACAAGATCTGCAAAATTTACAAACCATATTATATGCATCAGCCCTTTGGTGGGGTTTAAATTTATACTGGGTGGTTAGCTACCCTAGCCGAGTTCAGTCTTGGTATGGTTCTGGTGTCATCAGAGTTATGGGCGGGGTCATGTTGTTCGCACCAATGTGGGTGGCACTGGCCAATCTACATTCAAACTATAGTGGCGACTATTTTTTGTTGTTAATGCTGCTTATTTGGGGCGCTGATTCTGGCGCATATTTTGTTGGCAGAGCTATCGGCAAGCGCAAACTTGCTCCCAATGTTAGCCCTGGAAAATCCGTAGAAGGTGCTATTGGTGGCATTGTCTTTGCAATGGTCATTATGTGGGCATTCTTACAATATAAACATATTGCTATTGATGCGTACGCTGGGTATTTTTTGCTAGCTGTGGTGATTTCTAGTGTTTCTGTCTTGGGTGATTTGTACGAAAGCCTATTTAAACGCGCCTCTGGCATTAAAGATAGTGGCAATATTTTGCCTGGTCATGGCGGTATTCTAGATCGAATAGACTCTCTAACTGCAGCAGCACCGTTTTTCCTACTGGGGCTAAGTTTTATATGATTAACTTAACCCTATTAGGCGCAACCGGATCCATTGGACAAAGCACTTTGGCTGTTGTTGATTTGCACCCTGAGCAGTTTCAAGTCTTTGCCATAAGTGCAAACACCAACTGGCAAGATATGATCAAACTGTGTACTAAATATACACCCAAATATGCTGTCATGACCGATGAAAATGCAGCAACGCAACTTTCAGCGCGGTTGCAAAATGACACCACAGTGTTGTCTGGCGCAGCAGCACTAGAAATGATTGCTGAACATGCGCAGACTGATTATGTTATGGCCGCTATTGTTGGTAGCGCTGGCATGGCATCAAGTCTTGCAGCTGCCAAAGCAGGAAAGCGCATTATGCTGGCCAACAAAGAGTCGTTGGTATTGGCGGGTGATATTTTTATGCAGGCAGTTAAAGATAATAACGCTGAACTGATCCCGGTTGATTCAGAACACAGTGCTATTTTTCAATGTTTACAAGGTGGCACATCAGGCTTGAGCAAAATCCAACTAACTGCCAGTGGTGGGCCATTTCTACACACACCACTCCACGAATTAAGTGCCATCACACCAGAACAGGCTTGCGCCCATCCGAACTGGTCAATGGGGCGCAAGATATCCGTTGATTCTGCCACCATGATGAACAAAGGCTTAGAAGTAATTGAAGCACATTATTTATTTAATTTACCAGCCAGTCAGATTGATGTAGTGATACATCCACAGAGTATTATTCACTCTTCAGTCTATTTTAATGACGGCTCAACGCTTTCTCAACTTGGCAATCCAGACATGCGCACGGTGATTTCGTACGCCTTGAGTTATCCAGATCGAATACCCTCCGGCGTTTCTGCGTTAGACTTAACACAAAATTCACCGTTGGAATTTTATGCGCCTGATTTTGATAAGTTTGCTTGCTTACGCTTGGCCTTTGAGACACTCAAACAAGGTGGCAGCTCTATGGGTACGATGAACGCTGCGAATGAAATCGCTGTGTCCAGCTTTCTTAACGGTCGAATAAGATTTGTAGATATTGCAATTATTATTGAAAAAACACTAGAGCAGGCTAAGCACACTCACCCCAATACGCTCAATGCAGTTATAAAAAATGACCAAGACGCGCGTGCTATTGCTAGAGAGATTGTTCAAACTTATGCGTAAATCTTTAGCCAAAGTCTTACTATTATTACTGCTACTTAGCTCCGGCGCAACTGTTGCCCAAAACAACGAATATCGTTTTACGGTCAAGTCAGGAGACTCACTTAGCAAATACTTCTCTCAACTGAGTTTATCGGATCGATTGTTAGCTAACCTACTCTCGGCCAATCCTCAAAACAAACAGCTTAATCAGCTTAAGATCGGTGAAAAAATAATCATTCGATTGAAAAATAATCATCGCTTTGAATCACTTAGTTATCATACTCATGACAAAAACACTATTGATGTTTTACTTATTGGCAACCGTTTTTCCAACAAGCCCAACCATAGCAAAATAAATACTAGGCCTCTTTCGACGACCACGATTGTTATCAGCAACTCTTTTGGCTATGATGCACAAAAAGCAGGACTAGGACTCAGTGTTGTCAATGCTGTGGTCGAAGCATTGTCATGGCGCTTAGACTTTGATACCGGACTACACAAAGGAGATCGTTTTTATATTGTTAGTGACGGCTCAAAACAGCCTGTTGGTATTATTTACAAAGGCGGCAATAAGCGGATTGAAGCTTTCTTGCATACCAACAAACAAGGTAAAACGCATTATTACAATCGTGATGGCTATACACTCGACTCATCCTTTTTAAGGGCGCCACTTAAGTACAAGCGTGTTAGCTCTAAGTTTCAATTAAAACGCTATCACCCCATCTTAAAAACTTATCGCCCACATAGGGCGGTTGATTACGCAGCCGCCCAAGGAACACCTGTATGGGCAACTGCTGATGGTGTTATCAAGCTTAAAGGCTGGAAAGGCGCACTTGGTAAAGCGGTCATTATTCAACATGGCACTGATTACACCACTGTTTATGCGCATCTTTCAAACTATGCTCGCAACCTTAAAAAAGGAAAAACCGTTAAAAAAGGACAGGTTATTGGCTATGTAGGCTCAACAGGTCGCTCAACAGGCGCTCACTTGCACTATGAAATCCGCTACAAAGGCAAGCGTAAAGATCCGCTGACTTACAAACTCCCCAAACAGAAAAAAGTCAGTCGAGAAGAGTTGTGGCAATTCCGCTCACAAGTTAACCGGGTATTATCTAGCTTATAATGGTTAAGCGTATTTAGAGGGCCTTTTGAGCCTCGATCCAGTCGCTCCAGCTACTTGGCTTAAGATCGTTTAAGTAATCTTTATCAATGTATTTGGCCTGATAAGCTTGTGCACCAGATACTTTGTTTAATATGGCGAATGTAATCAGCTCATCAATACGCTGTTTTCGCTTGGTGCCCGGCACCAACAATTCGTTGCGAATAATGGCGGCCATCATGGCTGATTCTGCATTGCCATGCACTTTAAAAGACTCTTCAAATAAATTTAAAGCCAAAAATTCATTTTTAATAAACCCATGACTGCCGTCTAATAAATATAGTGCGTATTCATACAGGGCTTTGTCGTAACTTCTACGAACCAACTGGATTAAAATCTCGTTGGCCTCACGCTCTTGAGGTTTATAACCCATCAACTCGTTGCCTGCTCTTACTTGTTTAGAGGCTGCATACATGGCATCAAAATCGTTCAGGTCAAATGCTCCTTTCAACAGTAACGATTGCCCCCTAAGAACAATATCTTTCGAGCCAATTTCATTGCCAATTTGTATTAAACGTAACGCGCCGTCTGAGAGTGGAGATGCGCCAACATACAAGCTTAATAACAAAACAAAAATAGGTAATTTTTTTAACATAGCGTTTTATAAGATATTTTACCACGGCAAAAGTTATCATAATTTTAAGTCAGACAATCGATTAAAATACAACAAACATTTATTGCAAACTTTTACCAAAGGAAATTTCGTGGACACTCTATTTGAAACCAATTTAAGCCTGCCTTTAATTCAAAAAGGCAAGGTCAGAGATATCTATGATATTGACGACAGTCGCATGCTAATTGTAACCACCGATCGTCTGAGCGCCTTTGACGTGGTCTTTGATAAAGGAATCGCCGAAAAAGGCGCAGTGCTAACCTCTGTCGCTAATTTTTGGTTCGACAAAACACAGCACATTCTGCCAAATCACCTAACTCGTGAACCTTTGAATAGCATATTAAACGACCAAGAGGCTAAGCAGATTGAAGGGCGCGGCATTATTGTTAAAAAATTAAAGCCTTTGGCAGTAGAAGCGATCGTTCGTGGTTACATTATTGGCTCAGGCTGGAAGGATTATCAACAAACTGGCAGCATATGCGGCATTCCCTTACCAAACAATTTACAACTAGCAGCAAAACTCCCGGAAGTGCTTTATACACCCTCTAGCAAAGCGGCTGTTGGTGAGCATGATGAAAACATTGATTTTGATGAAACGGTCAAAATATTAGGCGCGGATATGGCGCAGCAAGTCAAACAAGCAAGCTTGGCGCTGTATCAATATGCGGCCGATTTTGCTTTAGAGCGCGGCATTATTATTGCCGACACTAAATTTGAATTTGGTCTGGATGAAAACAACACCCTAACCTTGATGGACGAAGTGCTTACACCAGATTCATCTCGCTTTTGGTCAGCAAAAGATTACGTCGTTGGCACCAGTCCTAAAAGTTTTGACAAACAGATTGTACGTGACTATTTAGAAACACTAGACTGGGATAAAACACCACCTGCACCCGCTCTACCCCAACACATTGTTGAAAAAACGGCCGCGCAATACCAACAGGTTCAACACCTACTAACCAGCTAAACTAATATGCAGTTAAGTGGCAACATTAGCAAGATGCATACCCATCTTAATCGAGGTGTGGCACAGTATCAACTACCGATTGGTGACAAGCTACTCAATATGAATGATTTGGTCGGTGAAGAAATCACCCTAAGTTTTGACCAAGTCATTCACTGCCAAAATTGTGGCAAACGAACTAACAAAAGCTACTCTCAAGGCCATTGCTACCCTTGCTCGCAAAAATTAGCCAGTTGTGATTTGTGTATTATGAAGCCTGAAACCTGCCATTATCATTTGGGCACTTGCCGTGAACCGCAATGGGGACTGGATAACTGCTTTTCACCTCACATCATCTATTTGGCGAATTCATCGGGCGTCAAAGTGGGTATTACCCGCAAAAGAAATATTCCAAGTCGCTGGATTGATCAAGGCGCTATCAATGCACTACCAATGCTGGAAGTGGACACACGATTAAAATCAGGCGAGCTAGAAATGGCGCTTAAGCAATTTGTTAACGACAAAACCAATTGGCGCCAAATGTTAAAAAATGAAGTAGCGCCCATTGACCTTTTGGCAATCAAGCACCAACTACTCTCTGAGATTGGCAATATCATCGATTCAACAGGTGCGCAGACCCTAGATAATGAAGCTTTGGAAATAAACTACCCTGTGGTAGAATATCCCAGCAAAATTAGCTCGCTAAATTTTGACAAGACGCCAACTATTACTGGTGTCTTAAAAGGCATCAAGGCTCAATATTTAATTCTAGAGTCTGGCGTGCTTAATATTAGAAAATTTAGTGGCTACAATATTACCATTACTTATTAGGAGAATATCATGGCAGAATTAATTATCGAAGAGTTGGCAATTGGCGAAGGTGATGCTTGTAAAGCGGGTGATCATGTTTCAATGCACTACACAGGCTGGCTAACCAATGGCAAAAAATTTGACTCTAGTGTCGATCGCAACGAGGCATTTAACTTCCAACTAGGTGTTGGCCAAGTAATTCCTGGCTGGGACCAAGGCGTCGACGGCATGCAAGTTGGCGGCAAGCGCAAATTAACCATTCCTTCAAAATTAGCTTATGGCGAAATGGGTGCTGGCGGTATTATTCCACCAAACGCAACGCTGGTTTTTGACGTAGAACTGTTGGCTATTCAATAAAAAATTATGAACGAAGATTTCCCACGAATTAAACGCCTGCCCGCTTATGTTTTTGCGGTTACCAATGAGCTAAAATCTAAGGCGCGAGCCCGTGGGGAAGATATTATTGATTTTGGCATGGGCAATCCTGACCAGCCAACTCCCGATCATATTGTTGAAAAATTAGTTGAAGCGGCAAGACGCAAAGATACGCATCGCTACTCAACTTCACGCGGCATCCCGCGCCTGCGCAAAGCAATTTCTAATTGGTATAAAAAACGCTTTGATGTTGATATTGATCCTGAAACCGAGGCCATTGTCACCATCGGCTCTAAAGAAGGCCTGGCTAACTTAGCACAAGCAGTTGTAGGCGCGGGTGATACCGTACTAGTACCTAATCCGGCTTATCCAATTCACCCTTATGGATTTGTTATTGCTGGTGCAGACATTCAACACGTTCCTTGTGGCCCAGAGGATGACTTTCTAACAGAGCTTGAACGCTCAATCAAAAACACTTGGCCAAAGCCGAAAATGCTGGTGCTTAATTACCCCTCGAATCCAACTACAGAATGTGTGGAATTAGAGTTTTTTGAAAAAGTGATAAAAATCGCTAAAGAACATGAGATTTGGGTAGTTCAAGATTTAGCCTATGCCGACATTGCTTTTGATGGCTACGTAGCGCCCAGCATTATGCAAGTCAAAGGCGCCAAAGATATTGCTGTTGAGTTTTTCTCACTCTCAAAGAGCTACAACATGCCGGGTTGGCGCGTTGGCTTTATGGTGGGCAACCCAACATTGGTGGGCGCACTAGCCAAAATTAAATCCTACCTAGACTACGGCATGTTTACCCCAATTCAAGTAGCAGCCATTGAGGCGCTAGAAGGGGATCAGACTTGTGTTCAAGAAATCTCTGACATGTATCAAGACCGTCGTGATGTTTTATGTAGTGGGCTAAACGGCATAGGTTGGGCAGTTACCCCGCCCAAAGCCACCATGTTTGTTTGGGCTAAAATTCCTGAATTTTACCAAGACATGGGCTCACTGGAATTTACCAAAAAACTACTTAAAGTAGCTAAAGTTGGCGTCTCTCCAGGCGTTGGCTTTGGTGATTACGGTGATCAATATGTGCGTTTTGGCCTCATTGAAAACGAGCACCGCACCCGTCAGGCCATTCGCGGCATTCGTGATATGTTTAAAGCAGATGGGCTGTTATAGATAAACCATTAGCGTTAAAATCAATTACCATGAAACTCTCTGCTAATGAATTTATCAACGCAAAACACAAGCGCCTAACCTTGCTAGGCATGTCAGGTGTTGGTAAAACTCACCTGGCTAAACTACTATCACAAGAAGAACAATATTTCCATTATTCAGGCGACTACCGCATTGGTGCGCAATATTTAAATGGCGCTATCTTAGATAATATTCTAACCCAGGTTAAACAAGATCCTTGGCTTAAAAGTCTACTTGAAGATGAATCTATCAGCATTCAAAACAACATTACCTTTGACAACCTGTCTTCAGTATCAGCATTCTTAGGCAAAGTTGGCAATCCTGAATTAGGCGGCTTGCCAATTGATGAATTTATTCGTCGTCAGGCACTACACAAAGAGGCTGAAATTCAAACCATGCTGGATGTGCCAGAATTTATCAATAGATCTAACCAACAAGGCGTGTCTAATTTCATCAATGATGCAGGCGGATCCTTGTGTGAACTAGATGACGAATCAGTCTATCAAACTCTGGCAGAGCACACCATTATTCTGTATATCAGAGCCAGCAATACAAATGAAAGTGCGCTGATTGAGCGCGCACAAACACACCCAAAACCTTTGTATTATCAGGCTGATTTTCTACAACAACAATTAGCTATTTATTTATCTGAAAACCAATTTACTTTCGTCGCTCAGGCCGATCCAGACGCTTTTGTGCGCTGGATTTTCCCGCGCCTATTAGAACACCGAAAACCAAAATATGAGCATATTGCACAACAATATGGCTACACCATCGACAGTGAAGATCTGTATCAGTGCCAACGTGCGGACGAAGTATTGGAGCTAATTGCAGGAGCAATACGCTAATGCCTTTAATTGCCCACACAAACCTACCTTCTTTTAAACGACTTAAAGACGAAGGAGAAATAGTACTTAGTAAAGATCGAGCCAATCATCAGGTAATTCGTGAGCTGCATATTGGTCTGCTTAACATGATGCCAGACGCCGCTCTAGAGGCAACTGAACGTCAATTTTTCCGCTTAATTGGCCACTCAAACCAAATTGCACAATTTTATCTGCACCCATTTACCTTGCCTTCTATTGAGCGTGGTGAAAAGGCCAGTGCTCACATTAATGAACACTACCAAACCTTCCAGTCCATTAAAGCTCAAGGGCTTGATGCACTCATTATCACTGGCGCCCATATGGAACAGGCTGACCTTCAACAAGCGCCTTTTTATGAGCAGTTAAAAGAAGTGCTTGACTGGTCATACGAACACGTAACCTCAACCCTATGCTCATGCCTAGCCACCCACGCGGTCATGGAATTTAAATATGGACAGAAACGCCAAGCCATGGGGGGCAAATGCTGGGGGGTGTTTGAGCATCAAATTACTGATCGAACTCATCCGCTGATGAGTGGTGTGAACACTGGGTTTAACGTGCCACATTCTCGCTTCAATGAAATTACCAAAGATCAATTCAAAACAGCTGGCGTTCGTATTTTAGTTGACAGTAGTGTGGGCGCACACTTGTGTGTGAGTGAAGACCTACTCAGAATTGTTTTTTTTCAAGGACATCCAGAGTACGACACCATTAGCTTACTAAAAGAATATAAACGTGAAATTATGGCCTATTTATCAAACTCACGTGATAGCTATCCGCCGTTTCCACAGCACTATTTAACTGAGCAATCCAAGGCCATTCTTAACGAGTATCAAACTCGTCTGTTATCTGGTGAATTTAGCCTACAAGATTTCCCAGAAGCACTAATTACCAAGACACTCAATAACACTTGGCATGATGCCACTAGTGCCATTATTAATAATTGGATCGGCTGCGTTTATCAAGTCACCCATGAGGAGGTGGGTAAGCCATTTATGGATGGCATTAATCCGAATGATCCGCTGAATTTGAAATAACCAGCCAAATCAATCATTTTTTGCTTTATCATTAATTAAAAAACTGAGGGGGAAATATGGATACGCTAACCGCTATCAGCTATGGATTGCTGGCATTAACAACAGCATGGACGCTATTTATTTTGTACAATGTTCAGGCCAATTGCAAAAAAAGCTGCGATTTTGACACAATCAAAAAGTGTGTCGCCACTTATTTATTCGGCTTGGTATTAATTTTTGCTCTGTACTTTGCTCATCGCTGGGTGCTACTCGGCTAGCCATCTAACTCACTAATTGTCAGCACTTTCGCACCAGTTGCTCGTCTGGTTTGATCAACACGGGCGTACTCACCTGCCTTGGCAAAAAGGCAATAAGCCTGAAGCTAATGTCTATCATGTTTGGCTTAGTGAGATCATGCTACAACAAACTCAAGTGGCAACGGTTGTTGGGTATTTCAATCGCTTCATCCACCACTTTCCAACGCTTGCAGATTTGGCTAACGCTTCAGAGGACGAGGTGTTAGCACAATGGGCGGGATTAGGCTATTACGCCAGAGCTAGAAACCTACACAAAACTGCACAAATTATTGTTAAACAACACCAAGGAGTTTTTCCTAAAGACTTTGATCAAGTGCTTGCACTGCCTGGCATTGGTCGCTCTACCGCGGGCGCCATACTATCATTGAGCTTTAACCAGCAACATACGATTCTGGACGGCAACGTCAAACGCGTATTGGCCAGAGTACACCAAGTAACTGGTCATTATTCTCAAAGCGCAACGCTTAATAAATTATGGCAGCTGGCCGATCAACATACGCCATGCTCGCGCACTGAGCACTACACTCAAGCTATTATGGATTTAGGCGCAACGCTATGTACACGAACCAAGCCAAACTGTGCGCATTGCCCAATAAGTGATCAATGCCAATCTTTTAAGGCTGGCACTCAGTCACAATATCCTTGCCCAAAACCAAAAAAACAAAAACCCAGTCGAACGATTGCCATGTTGGTTTTTGTTAATAAACAGAAAGTTCATCTATACAAGCGCCCCAGTAGGGGCATTTGGGGTGGATTGTGGAGTTTTGTAGAATGCGAATATACGCCTGAAGCTATCCAACAAACTCTATTAGCGTTTGATCCAAACGCCACCATTAGTAAACACTTAGACAGCTTTAAGCATACGTTTACACACTATCATTTGCACATTCATCCGGTTGTTATTAAGTGTGCCACTACAGATCATGAGTTTTATTCACTACAACAATCAGCACTTGGCATGCCAAAGCCTGTTGCTAAAATTATTAGCCATCTTGAAAACGGCGATATGCCAAGCTCAAGGCAAATAGATTAAAATAGACCCATGAACATTATTCGTGGCCTACATAATTTAACAAAATACGCTGGTAGTGTTGTCACCATTGGTAATTTTGACGGCGTGCACATTGGCCATCAACATATGATTAAGCGCTTGGTAGAAAAGTCAAAAGCTTTAGAGCTTCCGTCGATACTCATTTCATTTTCACCAACCCCACAAAGTTTCTTTGGCCATCAACAAGCAATCCTCAGCAACTTTAAACAAAAACACCAATTATTGTCAGCATTAGGGCTGGATTTTCATCTGATTATTAAGTTTGATCAAGTGTTTTCCAAACTCGATGCCAACGAATTTATTCAACAAGTATTGCTTGACAAACTCGGCATGAAATTTTGCCTAATTGGTGATGATTTTAGATTTGGTGCTGGGCGCACAGGCGACTTTACACTACTCAAAAATCAGGGCTTGTTAGCTGGTTTTGAGGTTGAAAATACCCACAGCATTCTATGCGATGATTATCGTGCTAGTAGCTCAACCATCCGCAAATTTTTGTCTCAGGGTGATTTCAAATCAGCCAATAAGATGCTAGGTCGTGAATTCAGCATTGCTGGCAAAGTTA
>JAHZJR010000110.1 GCA_022600805.1 Pseudomonadota bacterium | reverse complement strand
CATTGAGTCAAGTGGCACAACACCCACCACAACACCCACCACAACACCCACCACAACCAACAACACAACACCCACCACAACACCCACCACAACCAACAACACAACACCCACCACAACACCCACCCGCAACATCATCAACCCTAGCGGATTCATGTTCTTCCAGTGAGCATCAACAAAACAAGCCACCCCAACAACCACCGATACAAGTCGTGACCGACCATGATTTTTTTAACACATATGCACCCCTTGTGCCCATCGATACCCAGGAAGAGACCAACAACCAGGAACTGCAGAACCCATCAACCCAGGAAGCAATCCAACAACCAACCCAACAACCAACCCAACAACCAACAGATCAAATCCAGGAACAACCTGAAACCATAGCCCAACATCAGGTCCAGGAACTTGAACAAGTCGCACAAACCTTCGTCATGCCTGCACCCGACACCAACCCAGATGGAAGTGCCATAGACAGTGATCACCCCGAAAGCCCAACAACCCCAGACAACCCACAAAACTCACAACCCATTCGACGAAGCAACCGTAGACGCAAAAAGAAATCACAATAAAACACTATGTTTATTCTCATACACCCTTTCACAACGCCTGAATGGATTGTTGCTGTCTCTGTTGTAAACTCTGACTCACCTCATCCACATTGATTTGATTCTTTCGACTGATTTCACTGTCCGATGACAATGTTCGAGCTGCATCCAAATAAGCGGTTGCATAGGTAGAGTGCATGAGTGCAGCGCGAGGGTCTTGATCCATATCACTCTTTTGCTTCCATGACAGTGCATTGGCCACAAGGCTGGCTACCTGGGAATTTGTGGCCCTGGAAAGGTTTTTGGAAACCTGGGGTGAATCCTCCTTGTCCTCTACATTGGCTTTACTGTCTTTGGTACCTGACCACTTTGAAAGCAACACAATCACAAGGATAATCAACATGACCAACAGGGCATAACGAAGATGCTTCGTCAAACAAGAAAACATGAACGTTTAATTCTCCTGGATATTTTATTCCCTGGGATGGGAGGATGAGTGTGGACACACACAAACAAAGACACAATGAATGGATACCTACTTGGACATGTCATCAAGTTTTGTGAAAACTGTGAAGATCCCAACACAGACAATGTCCTCATCACGTTGTGTCACCATTCCATGCAAACCAATCGGTGGCGATATCTACGTGACACTCCCATTGTTAATCTTACACCCAAGTTGGCCCTTGAAAAAATCAAAGTCACCAAAGACCTTGAAGTGGACTTGGGTAGAGCATGGACATCCTTGCAATGCATGGAGTTTATACAACTTGTATGTCCAACTCACATTGTTCCACGAAAACGTTTTTTTCACGGGACATTTTCCCTTTGGGTTGAACTACTATTACATTGCTATGTTGGAACACCATATGATGGCATTGCATCCTATTTCAACAAGGGATACATAAGTACATTTTGGATGAGTGCTCTCAAGGGATTGATTCAGAATTGCTACAAATATGCAGATCACAAGTTGCAACAACTACTGAGACGGGAACATAAAATCGGTACACAACATTTATTGGAACAAAAGGAACGATGGGACAAACGACAAAGACGTACCTCTAGAGTTTAGCACTTGCCGTACTTCTTGACAGCAGCTTGGTACTTGCTATCCTTGATGAGCTTGTACACCTTTTCGCCATTGGCAGCAACACCCTTGAGCATCACACGACCCGAAGGATACTTTTTGACGCAGATCTTGTCATCACTGACCTTGACAACCTTTTGGTGGACAACCGAGTAGAACTCATTGGCCTTGAGCTTGCGACCAATCTTGCGGGGCTGCGTCGGCGGGACTTGGACTTGGATTTACGGCGACGGCTCTTGGACTTCTTGGGACCGGGTCGGCGCTTGCAACGACCAGACTTGGTGCGGCCACGGGAACAACGACGACGGGATTTGGAACGCTTGGGTCCGGGCTTACGCTTGCAGCGTCCAGACTTGGTGCGGCCACGAGAACAACGACGACGGGACCTAGACTTCTTGGGACCGGGCTTGCGCTTGCAACGACCCGACTTGGTACGACCACGAGAACAACGAGATTTAGCCATTATAGTTTTATTTAAGACAACCAAAAAAAAAGAGTTAATGTCTACGTGAAAGTTCAATGATGTGACTTATCATATGAATCTGATTGACAAATGCCTCAATGTCCCCACCAACCTGTGTGAATACAATCTCATTCTTGAATATGACCAAGATAGTAGGTAGCTTTTCAACTTGAAAGTGATTGCACAAGTCAACGGCCTGATCACCCTGTACCTTGACAACAGAAACAGTGTTAGGATACACATCTACCACTTGATCCACATAGGGAGAGATGTGTTGACATGGGGGACAATCTTGGCCATAAAAATACACCAAAATAGCGGACTGTGGTCGACTGGCAATGATGCTTTGCAACTCTTGACTACTTGTAATGGGTGTCGTCATACGTTGTTTCCACTGTCAATAAAAATTACATTTTCAATGGTGTAACGAACCATGCGGTCCATCCTGTTCTTTGTGACCGAGTTGGCTGGGTTGATTGGTCGTCATCGATATCAAACAAGATCACAAGTGGTGGAAAAAATATGGAAGCGATTGCAACCCGATGCCTATGAAGCAGCCAAGTCAGCATGGACCACATCAGAAACAGCACTTGCCCCAACCCAGGAACGAATCCAGGAGGTCATCCAGGAAGCCGGAGACCAGGTCCAACAACTATTCCAACAAGTGGTGGAGCAGGCTGAGAAAGCATCATCTTCATCCCAGGTTCAATCCATTGTCCAGGAGATCGAACAAGTCAGTACCCAGGAACTCAAAAACCAAAACCCAGGTCTAGCATCAGCATCTGATGAACACGTTGATCAAATCAAGAAGATGATTGTGTCTCAAACCCAATGTGCATTTGGCACTCAACAAGAGGAACGATCCATACAACAGTTCTCCCAGGACAACAATGTAAGGGTCCAGGAAGGCAACACCAGGTTTTACAAGAAATGGATCGGGTCTACATCTATGGGAACACGATGGGGCTTTGGTGGATACGTGGATGGCATAACTGAAGATGCTATAGTGGAAATCAAAAACAGGATACGTCGATTCTTTACGTTCATTCCAGAGTATGAACAAATTCAATTGCAAGCATACATGCAAGTGTTGGACATGAACAAGGCCATTCACATTCAACAGTTCAACGGCGAACAGCGTCAAGAGACAGTGGATCGTGATGAGGAGTTGTGGGATTGTGAGATCCAACCGGCTTTGGAAGAGAGTGCTAGACTTGTGGAGCGTTTTTGTTGCTTGACATTGGAGGAGCAAGGTGGTTGGTTGAGTTTGGATGTGAATGGCAAGGAGGCGTATCTAGATGCATTGAATCGTATTTCTCTGTGATAAATAAAAAGCCATGTTGAGCAAATTGAAACAACTTCAGCAGGTGACTGTCCAGCAAAATGATCTGTTGCGTCTTCGGTTGAAAGAGATCCGGGGTCAAAAGTTGACAGAGGAAGAGTATGTCAAGATGCATCAATTGCGGACGCGTTGTGAAGATGCCCAGGATACGAGTTGGGAATGCCAGGTCCTAGATGCCAGGTTGGTTCCATTCCCAGGTAAAGTGGATATGGATCGATCACAATCCTTTGTCCCAGGAGTAGGAGGCGTATTTGAAGAAGTGGAAGATGTTGAAGGTGTAGAGGTTCCTGATCAATTGGATAGAGGTGAGGTCAGTGAAGACTATGGGAGGTTACAGGACAAGTTTGATGAGGCTGCAAACGAAAGAGACCAATGTCAAGACGAATTGAAAGCGAAGAAAGAATCATGTGACGCTCAAATCACGAGGTTGAGGGAGGATCTTGACAAGGGTGTGGACCTGGTGATGAGAGAAAAGATCGACAATCTCGAGTTGCAACTGTTTCAAAAGGGTGCTGCTCCAGTCTGGGATGAACAAGATGCCCCGGGTGCGTTTGAAAAATCACAGAATATTATCACCGAATTGACTGACAAACGCACCATCTTGGTGGATGCAAACACTGAGTTGTTTCCCCAGGTTGCAGATTTAGAAGCACGAGGATTGAATGATCAAGCCAGGTTGGTTAAACAACAACTTGCCCGAAATGACAAACAGATTGATGAGTTAAATGAGCGCATTGATTTGTGGGACTCTCGAAAGAAGAAGACAGTGGGGTACAAAAAGATGGTGGCCGAGTGGGATCAGACGTTTGTAGAAAATGAAGGACCCATCAACGAGGCTGCTTTAGCGTTGATGCGTTCTTATATACAACCTGTGGGTGTACCTGTTGAAGATCCATTGCGTGGACAAAACCTGGAGATCAAGTTGAATCAGTTCCTGGATAATCATGGAGTTCCTGGGTTGAAAGTGTTGGATTTGGATAACGTGTGGATCCCGAAACCAGATCAACCCAAGGTCTTTAAACCCAAAGCACCATCTGGTCCGCCTGCTGGAATGGGTGATTTATTAAAGGCGATTCAGGCTAGACGTTTGGAAGGCGGAGCTATACCACCCCCTCCGTTGCCACCACCACTTCCTTCCATGCCTATTCCGCCTCCCCCACCACCCCTACCTCAACAACACCAGGACACATCCACTCCAAGTGGTCGATTGAGTGTGTTTCAAGATATTCTTAGGACAACACCTGATCTTGTTGCCAAAGCCCAAACTGAAATTGAAAAGAGACTTGAACGCTTGCCCATCCTCTTTGCACTTCGACGGCTGCCAGAGTGGGGACGATCAATTGTCGATATTCGTAATGCATTGATCGGTGCATCCAATCTTGATTCGGTGGAAGCGCGTGCTCTGTCGATTGTTCTACCTAGAAATACCCCATCTGGAACACCAAGCAAGTCAGACAAGGACGCACTGTTGCAACAAGCATGGACTCACATGGAAAGCAAGATGCCGTCCATGCTGAAACCTCAAGCTCCTTTTGTTCGTGACAAGGTATACCTAAATGCTGCACTTCCACCTGTTGGTGCTTATGCTTTTGAGGCAGTTGAAATCAAGATTGTCAAAGTGATCAAGACGATTTCAAAGCAAGACTGTGATGATTATGTCAACTTGAAAGACCGACCAAATCTTTTGGAGAGCCATGTATTTAGTGATAGCCGCAATATCAACGAGTTGGAGGAAGTGTTGGCAGAAGATGAAACCATTGAACAATTTTGTTTGGAGAGATATGGTGTTGAGGAAGAAGAAGAGGAAAAGGTGGATGCAGTTGACACTACTCAAACAAATGAAACACAACCAAGACAATCGCAATCATCAGAGACCTATCGACGATCACAACCCGCATCTTTTGAAAAACCTCAACGTCCAGGACGATCCTCTCGATCCAGGACCAAACCTCAACCCAAACCCCAACCCCAGGAATCCAATCCATTACTCGCAGCCATCCAAGCCGCAGCTAAAAAAAGACAAGAGAGACAAAACAATTTAGCAGGAGGATTTATTCAAGTGCTCAATGGGTTGAACTAAAAAAAGAAGCAAGAGAGCTGGTGTTCAGCTCCTGGGTTGTTTG
>JAHZJR010000010.1 GCA_022600805.1 Pseudomonadota bacterium | reverse complement strand
AGTTGTATCGTCGCCATCTTCTAGTAAGTTGTGAGAACCTCTCCAAGAGCCAGCTTGAATACCTACACCAGCAACTGAGCTAGTTACGTATGAATCTTCAATATCAAAAGCTGCACCATCACCACTATCCTTAGACTCAAAGTTAATCACAACGCCAGAACCGCCGTTAGTACCTTTAATACCCAAGTTGATTTCAGTTGAGAAGTCGTTACCGTCGTTATTTGCAACAGTAGAATCAGTGTTTAAGTAGTTTGCCTTAGCAGAACCAGTGATAGAGATATCAGCCATTGCAGCTGAAGTCATAGTTGCTGCTACTGCAGCGATTAGTAATTGTTTTTTCATTTTAAAAACTCCTAAATTTATAAATTATGCAAGATTGCTCTTGCGTTTATTCTCAACAATGTTGTTGAGATGGTGCGTATTATACGGATGTGTTTTTAAATGTCAACATTTATTTGCAAAAAAAATACAAAAAACTGCAAATATACTACAAATATGGCTATTTATAGCCCTTAAAATGGCCTTTAAAGCCTTTTGTATCGCTATTTTTGGCTATTTTTGATAAAAATACAACAAATGTGATAAAAATATTACAAATAATGTAAATGACCAAAAAACACGACTAATAACGGCTTTTAAGGCTATTTATTGCTTACTTTTATAGTATTAAATAAATTGGTTAAATTTCAGGCAATAAAAAACCGAGAGCAAGTCTCGGTTTTTTATTATTTAGTACAATCAAGCTGTTTGCAAAACTCTGTTGTAATTTCGTTAAACTTGTCTTTATTGATGGTGGCTATATATTTGAATAGTATTGATTCATGCAACGTGAAATTTTTTGGAACAACAACCAACGACTCTTTATTTAATTTCCCTTTAATTACGTCAGTGTTACCAAGAGTGAGTTTTTTGTTTTTTAACTGTGAAGTTAATTGTAAACAAATATAGTCTCTACCTAATTGCTTAATAACTAAAACTGGCCATATCTTATATTCTCTTAGATTAGTGAAATAAATCTTGGCCAAATAGATATCGCCTACCATTTAGTGTAATCCTCGTCATCATCTACAAAGCTTTCAGAATGGAAGCCTGCTAAACCTACTATTTCTGTTTTGCTATCATAATTTCTAATTTTTTCTAAGTCATGAATACTAACCAATGCTGCTACAGGTAATCCGCCTTTTTCTAAAATGACGGTAGTATTATCCATATAGCTTTTTTTAACAATTTTTCCTAAAGATGTTCTGGCCTCTGTTAAGCCCATGTTGATCACTTCATTTCTCATAACACTCCTTTTTTACATAACTGTACATAGTATAACATTATTGTACACTTTGCTTTAGATAATAAAAAACCGAGAACAAGTCTCGGTTTTTTATATCTTACTAGTTTTAATTTTTAGTCAAATTCGAGGCGGGCGTTTTATTTAGTGCCGGCGTGTACATAATGTACACAACCAGCTAAGAACAATAATCCAACAAAGAAGTTAGCAAAAATTAGAATCTATTTACGCGTGCCATGCAAGCATGGTTAGCAGCATCGGTATTGACAAGATTACATTGATTGATGATGCTAGTGCAGCGTTTTTCTTAGCGGTTGCAATTTCTTCAGCTGACGCTTCTTTCATACCTAAGATCTTTTGCTGGTTTGGCCAGATAATAAACCAAACGTTAAATGCCATGATGGTACCCATCCATGCACCTAGACCAATTACTTGGAAACCTGGGGCTAGCATATAAGCACTGCCGATAGAACCTGTTGTGCCAAGTAACACCAAACCTAAAAGTAAGGTTGTTGCTGCTGCCATACGGAACCATAGTAGAGCACGTGGGGCAATGTACTTACCAATTGCAGCTGGACCTGGGCCATCTGTATCAGCTAGGGCTTGAGCCATACCTGGCACTTGTACAAAATTAAAGTAATATAGCAAACCAATCCAAACAATACCTGCTAGTACATGTAGCCATACCGTTGCACCGTAATGCGACAAGTTTTGCGCCTCAGCAGCATTACCCATAAAACCTACATAAACAATAATTGCTAAAATAAAGCCAATTAGAATCTTACCTTTTACTGAATTAATAAAACCCATGTTTCTCTCCGTTGTGTGTAAAGTTGACTATTATAATAGGTCATTTATTTGATGTGAATCAATTTTTAGATTTTTTAACGACTTACTCATATGCCTGAACTCCCTGAAGTTGAGACCACAAAGAATGGTCTGCTGCCTTTACTAAAACATCAAATAGTTGCTCGAGCAGTTCGTCATCGCGACAATTTGCGCTGGGAGATACCCAAATTGCTTGAAACTTTGCTTGCTAATCAGACAATGCTTGATATTAATCGGCGCGGGAAATATTTACTGATGCGTTTTGAAGTGGGTACGCTGATTATTCACTTAGGCATGAGTGGTTCCATTAAAGTGGTAGATAGTAGTGCAGCGCTTCTCAAACATGATCATTTTGAGCTGATCTTTGAGCATGGCAAAAGCATGCGTCTGAACGATCCACGGCGTTTTGGGGCAGTGCTGTTCTCTGAAGACGGGTCACATCCTTTATTAGACACGCTGGGTGTTGAGCCGTTAGAAGATGAGTTTGATGAAGCTTACTTATATAATAAATCGCGTAACAAGGTGCAAAACATCAAGACGTTTATTATGAATAGCAAGGTGGTGGTTGGTGTGGGCAATATTTATGCCTGCGAGAGCTTGTTTGCTAGTGGTATTGACCCAACTAGCCAGGCAGGCAGTGTTTCTAAAAAACGCTACGCTCTGCTAACTCAGCATATTAAAAATATCTTGAAAAAAGCGATTAAAGCAGGTGGCACAACCTTGCAAGATTTTTCACAAGTGGACGGTACACCAGGGTATTTCACCCAAACTTTAAGTGTCTATGGTCGCGAAGGAGAAAAATGCAACCACTGTAGTGGTAAAATTAGCCGACTTATTCAAAATCAACGTTCAACCTTTTATTGTAAAAACTGCCAATCATGAGTGATATCGATACCCCACAAGAAATGTTCGAAACCAATTGTGCTATTAACTCTGAGCCTTTTGCCTTGCAAAACCTAGGTAACTACATGGAGCCTGAGTTTAGTGAGAATTGTATTGTTATTATTGACCCTGGTATGGCGGTGCATAATCGCGCCTATGCGGTGATTCGCTACGAGGGAGACATGTATTTTCGCCAGTATATTGAACGCGGCGGGGATAAATTCTTAGTGCCTTTAAATACACAGCACGACGAAATAGCTCTAAAAGGCGAATTTGAAGTAGTGGGCTGTGTGGTACAACAAAAGCAGCGCAAACAAAAGCCGCTGCACTATTACCACCTTAATCAAACCACCAAGAGTATGGATTTTAGTATTAGTGGCAAAGAAAAAACCAAAGAGGATTAGTTATGGAAAAGAAAGTACATTTAATTTTTAGTATTGTTATGTCGGTTTTTATGATTTTGATTATGTCATTTGTTGTCACCTACATGAACATTGGCTGGACAGATCAAACCATTAACAAGTGGCTAGAAAGCTTTGCTATTGCTTGGCTGGTTGGCTTTCCACTATTGTTTATCTTTGCGCCAATCTTTAAAAAGATTATTGTTCAATTTTTAAGCAAATAATTACGGAGGAAAGCAAGGCTTTCCTCCAATAAATTCAACTTATGAAATCCAGATAAGGTGCGCCATACGCCCTGATTGCACCCCATCACGGCGATACGAAAAATACTCACCTTTTTGTGCAAAGGTGCACTGATCGCCACCAGTAATACTATTCACACCCAAACCTTTTAAGATAATACGTGCCGCTTGGTAAATATCGAGCTTGTATTTGTCATTAACCGCAACGAAAGCTTGTGCTAGTGATTGATCCTTGGTGACAAATTGATCATACACGTCAAGCCCTACTTCAAAGTTAGCTTGCGAAATAGCTGGACCAAAATGCATAAGTAAATCCTTGGTATCAAATTTAGCAACAAACGATTCAATAATGCCGTTAACTATCCCCTGCCAACCTGCATGCGCCACACCAACTTGTGTGCCTGCTTGATTGCTGGCAAAAATCGGTAGACAATCTGCAGTCATGACACAACAAACAACGCCTTTTTCTCGGGTTACAACTGCATCGCCTGAACACTGCGCACTTGACGCCTCGAGGCAAATATTTGAGTGGGTCTGTTCTAAAAATTTTGGCTTAGCAGGCAGGTGATATTTGCTCACTAATAGCGCTCTATTATTATTAACCTGAATAGCATTGTCGCCCACATGAAGTGCTAAGTTAAAATTATCATGGCCATTCTCAATCAAGCAAGAGCGGGTATTTTCATCGAAAAAACGTGTGGTTGAAACCAGCTTCACATTTTTGGGAAAATTAGATAGCATCAAATTTTTCAAGTGCTTGCAAAAGATCTTGCAAATCTTTTGGTAAAGGTGCCTTCCAAGACATCTCTTCACCCGTGATTGGATGAGAAAGCGTGAGATTTTTGGCGTGAAGCGCTTGGCGATTAAACTTTTTTAACACCTCTTTAAGTTTCTCATCTGCTTTTTTAGGAAAGCGTATTTTTCCACCATACATCGGATCAGCAATCAGTGGATGCTCAATATGCGACATGTGTACGCGGATTTGATGGGTTCGACCCGTTTCTAAAATACACTTAACGTGGGTATGATGGGCAAAGCGATCAATCACTCGGTAATGCGTCACCGCCTCCTTACCCTCGCCCTCTTCAACCACAGCTTGTCTGATGCGATCTTTAGGGTCGCGACCAATCGGGGCATCCACCGTACCGCCCGAAATCATATGGCCATAGACAATGGCCGAATATTCACGCGAGACGGCGTGTGTTTGCAGTTGTTCAACCAAGTTTTTTTGTGCCAATTCACTGCGCGCAACCACCATAAGACCCGAGGTGTTTTTATCCAAACGATGCACAATACCCGCACGATCAAGTGTTGCTAATGATGGCTCATAATGCAGCAGCGCATTAGCTAAAGTGCCCGTCCAATTACCAGCACCTGGGTGTGTCACCAAGCCAACTGGCTTATTAACCACAATAATATCATCATCTTCATACACCACATCAATGTCGATGTCTTCACCCAGCCAAGCATTTGATTTCTCTTTAACCAAAGTTAATGCAATCACCTCACCACCCAAAACTTTCTCCTTGGGTTTAAAAGTTTTGTTATTCAGTAGCGCTTTGCCTGAGCGCACCCAAGCGGTGATTTTAGAACGTGAATAATCAGGTAGCATAGCGGCCAAAGCACTATCAATGCGCTGACCAATAAGACGATCTGGAATAACAATGTTTAATAAGTTCATGCTCGGTATTTTACCTTAAGCTTTCAGGATAAAGAATGCAGTCCGCCTCTACCTCTTTCAAAAGTGTAATTAAAAAACACTTTCTTTGATTTTTTTTACACATTTAGCCTGAAACTCTCTTGTTTTATTTGTGGCGATGAACTTCCCGGTATCTGAATTTAATTCTGCCCAGCCACTCTTATGGGTATCAGCATTAGAAATCCACCATAATTTACGATTATCCGCTTCATCTTTAAGTTTATACTCTCCAAACTTTGGAACCACCAATAAGTCATTAATAATAACTACATCTGTCCAAAAAGGCTCGTAGTCATTAGTCACCTTGCCGCCCAAAAACTTAAGATCCTGTCCGAAGCAACTTAAAAAAGTTGCATTTTTATCATTAGAAAAATTCTTAATATCTGGAATGTTTTTATCATTTGAACATCCAAAAGTTAAAAATACCACACTTAGAATTATTATCAATTTAACCAAAGCCGCCTCCTATTAAAAGTTTTCAATTATTCTTCTTTTTATTAACTTAAATTCTTTTTCGTTAATAACACCACTCTCATACAATCCTTTTGCATCTTTCAATTCCGCTAAATATTTCTTGGCGTTACTTAAATCTAAATTCACCTTTGTTTTACTTTCAGGCACATACTTTTCAACATAAAAATAATTAGGAGTACCTAAACCTTCAGCTAACACCCGGGTGTTGAATTCAATATTTAGCACTATTAATAAAACAAAAAAACGCATCATATTCATAACTATTCATTTATAATTCATAATAAACCTAATAATACTTTAAAAAATGAAAATAATTACCTTAATAATGTTAACTTATTTTTCTCAAAATGCATTCTCATTAACCTTAAAATGCATTGGAGATAATATTGATTTTAAAGGGGCAACTAGAAGTCTAAGCAGTGAAATATACTGGGAAAATATTGAAATTAACAAAAATATTTTATCGGTGCCAAAATATGGCAACTTTAAACGTCGCAGTAAAGACAGTATTTACTGGCTAAGTGGCGATAATTGGATAAAATTAGTTCCAGATACTGGAAAATTCACTATATCCATACAAAAAAATAACTATATAAAAAATCAAATTCAGGCTAAATGTAGTAATATTAACAAAATATTATTCTAAATATTGGCTTTACTCACTACTATAAAAGCATTCTTTTTTTTACCAATTTTTTTTATTAAAGCTTCAGTAACTTAAAAGAAAAGATGCAAAGCATATGGTAAAACCATGATTCTTTAAGAGATAATCTACTGTACCTTATTCAATTAAACTCTGATTAACACTATTAAGAAATAGCTATTTTTTTATCCTACATCAGTTCATATTTTAGGATTTTTTGTTGGAGCGGCAATCAACTCCAAATACTTTTACTACTAACTAGCGGTAATTAGTAGTAAAAGAAGTAATTTGGCGTCGCGTAAGAGATTTGAACTCCTGTTACCAGGATGAAATCCTGGGGTCCTGGGCCGGACTAGACGAACGCGACAATATGAGGTCATTATATCAACCTGTTACAATTTATAAAGCATATAAAACAACATTTTTTCTTTTTAAAAAACGTCAAATAGTCAATGCTATTTTTCTTATTTTTAAAAAGAAGATATCTCGTCTTCTACATTCTCTAAATCACAACGGGTTAATACAACAACCTCAAGTATTTTAGTTGAGAATAGTACACACAGCGCTTGAATATTTTTAATAGACGAAAAAAAACGGCTTGATTTTATAATCAAGCCGTTTAAGAGTATGGCATCGCCTAGGAGAATCGAACTCCTCTTACAAGGATGAAAACCTTGGGTCCTAACCGATAGACGAAGGCGACATAACATTTTTCTTGCT
>JAHZJR010000009.1 GCA_022600805.1 Pseudomonadota bacterium | reverse complement strand
GGCTTTGCAGCGGCTCGTGCACTCTCTACTCGTAACGAAGATCCTGCTACTGCCTCTCGCCCTTGGGACAAAGATCGAGATGGGTTCGTCTTGGGTGATGGCGCTGGAGTTGTTGTGCTTGAAGAATACGAACATGCTAAGAAACGTGGTGCCAAAATTTATGCAGAGGTAGCGGGCTATGGTATGAGTGGTGACGCCTATCACATGACACTTCCCTCAAAAGGTGGGGAAGGTGCAGCGCGGTGCATGAAAAATGCCCAACTATAAGTTGGGCATTTTTTCACTAGCTATTTCTATTCAGATCTACTTATCTAATGTAAGGTCTACTCCTTTAATTTGGTCCGCATCTGCAATCAATTCTTTAATAAATTCATAAATGATTATCGCACCATTTTGAATACTGCTCATTGCTGCCTCTTTATTAACCACTAAAGCCCAACTTTCAGCTGTTGAAACAAATTGAATGGCGCCACCAATTAGCGCCAAAATAATAATAATACTGATAATAAATTTAATCATAATCTTTTCCTAAAAATAAAAAAGCATTGTACCTAATTCACAATGCCATTGGCTTGTAACAAGGCATCAATCTGAGGCTTTTTACCTCTAAAGGCTTCATAACTCACCATAAAATCCTGAGAACCGCCTGTTTCCAAAATAGAATGTAAGAAATCAAGGGATGCTGCTGAGCCAATGCCACCATTTTCTTGCACATAATAATAAGCGTCCGCTGCCAAAACTTCTGCCCATTTGTAGCTAAAGTAGCCTGCTGCATAACCGCCTGAAAAAACATGGCCAAATGTATTTAAAAAACGATTTTCGCTAATTGCTGGCATAAGAGCAGTGTCCTTGCGAACCTCTTCCAAGACGCCATAAGTATTTTTTGTGTCTATATGTGTTCTAAGATCCCATAAAGAGAACTCACACTGGCGCAACATTCCCATGGCAGATTGAAAGTTTTTTGAGGCAATTAGTTTTTCATATAGCGCATCAGGTAATGATTCTTTGCTTTCAATATGCTCAGACATTTGCTTAATCACTTCCCTTTCATAGCAAAAGAATTCCATGTATTGACTGGGCAATTCAACCCCATCCCATGGAACGCCTGAAATACCTGCAGCACAAGCGTATTTCACTTTAGTTAGCACATGATGTAATGCATGACCAAATTCATGGAAAATAGTCACTATCTCATCAAATTCAAATAGTGCAGGCCTATCATTACTAGGTGAGTTAAGGTTGCACACCACAAAAGCAATAGGCTTATTGTCTTTGGTTAAAGGCTGATAATCTGCCATCCAAGCGCCACCACGCTTATCTTTTCTGGCATATAAATCAAGATAAATCTTACCAATTAGCTCATCCTTGCTACTTATGTTTAACACTCGCACATCAGGATGATAAGTTGGCTCATCTATTTGTTCTAATGTAACTTGGTACAGATTCTCAATGGTTGAAAATAACCCTTCTAATACTTTTTGTTCTGGAAAATAAGGCGTTAAGTCTGACTTCTTAAAGCCAAATTTTTTCTCTTTTAGTTTTTCACTGTAAAAACCTAAATCCCAAGGTTGTAGCGTTATGCCTGCAAACTGAGATAATTCATCTAATTCTGTCTGCGCTTGATGCTTTGATTTATCGACCAAATTCATTAAAAAATCTAGCACTTGATCAACACTTTCAACCATCTTTGATTCAATAGACAATTGAGCATAATTATCAAAACCAAGAATACTTGCCATTTCTTGTCTTAGACTGAGTATTTCATCCATAATGGCTTGATTGTCATATTCATTTGAGGTAATCCCCACCTCAGAAGCGCGAGATACATAAGCCCTGTAAACCTCTTCTCTAAGCTGGCGATTATCCAAATAAGTCATAACATCCATATACACAGGAATTTGCAAACTAAGCTCATAGCCTTTATCGGTCTTAATCTTGGCCAATTCAGTGTCACCATAACCCTTCAGCTCATCTAATTTAACGACCTTTGACCATTCATTGGTCGCTTTTAATGAGTTTTTAGAAAACTGATTACTGAGTAAGCTTAATCGTTCCTTAATAGCCTTAAAGCGCTTAGATTGCTCACCTTCCAGCCCAACACCAGACAGTTCAAAACCATCAATCGATTCTTGCAATATATATTGTTGTTGCTTGTTTAACTGAGTATTTTTAAGGTTTTTATACGCTGTATACAGCGCTTTGTTACTTGAAATGTCTGAATAAAAATTGGTAATAATAGGTAGTGTTTTTTCATACTCAGCATTAAAATCATCATCAAACATCACCGCATTTAAATGGGAATTAACGCTAGTCACTCTACCTAATTCACATTCAAAATCATCAGTAATAGTGATAACACTATCCCAATCCTCGCCCTGCTCAGCTTGAGCAATTACCTCAAGTCCTTGTTGAGCGAGTTGCTCAATGGTTTCAACAATATGTTCAGGTTTGAAATTCGGTGTGAGATTCATAATAAGGATGGTTGTGATTTTTTCTTTCTACGAAGTGTATTCTAGCTAGTCAAAAAAAATTGGTAGAGAGAAAGATTTGAATTCAATAATCAAATAATTATATAGTTATATACAGCTCTATATAAGGGTTTTTAAATTTTCAACACTTGTGTTTCGCTATATTTATGGAGAGTGCGGTTAAACTTTTTATCGTCAGACTAGACTGGTATTTTTTTTGAAATTAAATACTGTTACTCTTAATCACACACATAATAACTCATTCCAGTGCGTGGTAAATCGATTGGATTGAAATTTCGCTCTTGGCAGCCAACGGTCATTACCTAGTTCACTTGCATAGCGCAATAAACGATGTTGACTTAAATTATTTGACTTACTTGTTGTTGCAGGATTAAACAAATCATTTTGTGATTGATCGGCAGTCAAATTTCCTAATATCACACCCCCTTTATAAAAATGATATCCTGGCTCATAAATTTGCTTTAATAATTTTGCACACAACGGAATAATTAATGCTGGGTCACTAATGGGAAGACTCATGCCAATTGTTTTAGATAAATTAATACAAGGCCTGTCTTTTTTAAAAGGATTGGTGTAGATAAAAATATTAACAGAGGTTGTTGCCAAAGACTGCATATTAAGCTTATTAACGGCCTTTCTAGTTAATGTGGTTAATGCTTGGTTGATTTCATTAAAATCGCTTAAATCGGCACCAAACGAACGAGAAGAGACAATCTGTTGTCTCGGTGGCGCAACTTCTTCAATTGCCAAGCAGGAGTATCCGTACAACTCCCGATATATGCGCTTTCCATTAACACCTAACAGCGTTTCAATAATACCAATATCGGCCTGATAAAAATCAAGCGAACTATAGATGCCAACCTGATTAAGCTTCTTAGTAGATTTGCGCCCCACACCCCAAATATCACCCACTTCAACAGACTCTAATAACTTTTCAAAGCGTGCAATAGGTAAGTGGTCAATATCAAATACTCCGTTAAATCGTGGGTAAATTTTGGCAATTCGATTAGCCAATTTAGCCAAAACTTTAGTACTGCCCATGCCCACACAAACAGGAATTCCAGTCCAGGATTTAACTTGATGTTTAAGCGCCTGCATGTGGGTATTTAAATTTAGTGTCATACCTGACAAATCTAAAAAACTCTCATCTATCGAATACACTTCTTGCACAGGAGAATATTGACTAATCACCTTCATCACTCGTGACGACATATCACCATATAAAGGATAGTTTGAGGATTTAACCACCACCGATCGATCTATAATCAAGTCTTTAACCTGATAATACGGCACACCCATTTTAATTCCGAGTGACTTGGCCTCGTTCGAGCGTGCAATCACACAGCCATCATTATTGCTCAAAACCACAATAGGCTCGCGCTCTAATTTTGGATCAAATACACGCTCACATGAGGCGTAAAAATTATTGCAATCTACCAGAGCAAATTTTTGCTGATTGAGCTTAGGCATATTGATGAATAACCGACGTCACCACGCCCCAAATAATCAACTCACTACCTTCGCAAATTTCAATATCGTCAAACTCAGGGTTCTCTGCCTTTAGCGTAATCTTGCCTTTGTACTTATGCAGGCGCTTAACCGTAAACTCACCATCCACCACAGCAATCACAATCTTGCTACTTTTAGCAGGTAGAGATTTATCTACCACCAAAATATCCCCAGGATGAATGCCCGCATTTAACATGGATTCACCTTGTGCCCGCACAAAGAAAGTCGCCTCTTGATGGTGGATCAAGTGCTTGTTTAAATCCAGCTGATCTTCTAAGTGATCATCCGCAGGGGAAGGAAAGCCCGCCTGCACGCGCGAGGAAAAAATAGGAATGGATAAACTCGGTGAATTAAAATCTGGCTCAAACACTTCTACATTAGACTTAAGCTGAGATTTATACACATCTAAAGTTGACTTAACTTGCTCTACCAAGCTCACTGGTACGCGCATTACTTTAGTGTCTTCTTTAAATTTACCCGAATTTTTTTTACGCCCAGCGCCCGTTCTGGCGCCCCCATGATTTTGTGTTATTGTATTCATTTGAATATTGTAACATTATTCAAATGAATAAAAAAAAATTCTTAAAAAAAGGATTATTTAGCAACTACTTTTGATGCTCAATAAGGCTTAAAATATTAACAATGGATATCTTTATTTTTGCCCATATAATCATCGGCGTTCTAATTGGTATGGCGGTTGAGCCTGTAGGCAGATTTGCCCTTCAAGGAGCTGACGCTGCACCGCAATGGACATTAAGCAAAATAAGAAGAGCGGTCGTTGCTGTAATGATGTGGGGTTTTATTATATCCTCCGCTACGTTTGGATTTGAATACATCCTATACGCCGTACTAGAAATAGCTGTCGGTGTTTTTATTTCTTACTATTTGGTGCGCAAGTAAAGATGCTGTCATTAGAGAATACCTACTTTCATTTTTCTAAATTAGAAGCAAACTAAGGCTAATTTTAAATATTTGCTAAATTTTTTAATCGCTGTAACACCTCACATCTCCAGCATAATTGGCACATAACCCAAATTGATATAATCATTCAACTTGGCCGGTCCGCTAACCGCCACATCAACAATATCCATATATTCATCCTCAGAAACACCATTCCAAGACGAATTAACCCCGCAAACATGGATGCCAACCCCTTGTTTTGATAAATTGTTCAATAAAGAAGCGGTATTTTGATTTTTTGCTAAATTTTTACGCGTTAGCTGAAACTGCTCATTACCATGAGAAATAATTGCAATATCCAAATTAGGGTACTTGCGCTTTAATTGTCCGATTAATTGCTTTATTTTGGGCGCTGCCCAGTCCCAAGCATCAGCTTTATACTCTACCAGCTCAAAAACCACCCCTTCTGGCTCAATATTAGCGTTAATTAGCGCATTAACGCTAGAATTTGAGTATTGGTCAGTATTAGCATATGACTGACCAGTCAAAACAAGCATCAATAGCAATATTTTTATAAAATTATTGAGAATAACCATAATGGCATTATCGATTAATTTTAAAAATTTAGCAAATTTTCAATATGAGGTTTTTTCTATTGCTTTAACAGCCTGCTTGCAATTTGGAACTGTATTAAGGCTATATGTAGTTTAAAGATAGAAATGATGAACGAAACTTACTGTAGCCAATACTTCCCCGAAGAATAGATTTTGCCACTTGGGTGTTGAGTATGGCCAAATGGATGCAGAGGCAAATGAACGAATCGTTGCAATAATTCATCATCCTTATACCAAGAAAAGTCGTTATTTTCTAAGGCGGCTTTCGCCTGATCTTCTGAGAAAAAATTCATCTTATCAAAAATTCGACTATCATCCATAAAGAAAACAACTTCAAAACGGTTGTTATTTGGGATGATAACGGCCCAGTTGTGCTCACCCATACCGATTACTTTGCACCAATAGCTTTCAGCAGTGATTGGCGTGCTTGCAAAAGGCTGTCTCGGAGGTGTAATGTTATCCGCCATAGCGATTTTTTCATGCATGTCAAAGTCTTTATAATCATCCTGAATAAGATGATCTATTGCCACTACTGAAGACTGAAACTGAAGGGTTTCATAAATACCAAATACATTGTCCATCAAGCTAACGCTACAGGGGTTATCGGTATTGTCAGCATGCTCAATATATGCCCAAGCGATATTCACATTGGGAGATTGGGCCTTTTTGTAGAAAAACTGCTTTTGCTCTAAATTTAATTGATCGGTCATATTTGCAGGGCCGCTAACAACAGCCAGTATCTGGTTTACAAGAATCTTGCTTAGGTTTCATCTCTGGCACACAACAAGCGCTTTCAGAACTTTCCTGGCTTTCTTCATTGAAAAAATTCGCCTCATCCATGGTGTGATAAGTCTCCCAAGCAATACCGCTTGGATCTTGTATCCAGCTTTTGTCAGATTTTGAATAACAGCAAACTGCCGGACCATCATCAAACGTGTCTATATCAGCTGTGTTAATTCTGTCTCTTAACACTTGCATTTCATCTTCATTCTCCGCTTGGATACCTATGTGGTCGATACCTACAGCTGCACCTCTTTCAGAAATGGCAAAATTGACTGATGGATCATCAAGCATCCATTTGGCATAATCATTTTTTAATTTAGTTGGCTGTGAACCAAACAAAGATGAATAAAATTTAATAGACTCTTCAAGGTTTTCAACCGAGATATGGATGTGCATTTTTGACATAAATTTCCTCGTATTATTAATCAGCAAGTAACCTAAGGAATATTTTAATTAAATCTAACCTACTAGAGTTTGTTAAATTTTTCATTACCTGTATTTAATTGTGTTTATGTCAGATGTGGTGTAAATTTGGGTAAATTTTTCCTTACTTGTTTTAATGAAAGCTCTTTAGTTTTTAATTAATTTAAATATTGACATATCTACAACTCCCATAATTTTTTAAATTTATTTGAAAAATCTGATTTAACTTTTTTCTCAATTATATTACTAGACTGATTTTCCAGTTGCTCAACCCTATTTTCAATCATCTTGCTCCACAAAACTTGCTGTCTCTCATGGAAGGTTTCATTACGCTCAGTCACTTGAGCAATAACAAACTGCCCCGCTAACCTATGAATGGTTCTAATATCTACAGAAGATTTATATTTATCATAAAACTTAACCACCACATCGCGCATTGATGGCGTCAGTCTGTGCATTGCCTGCACGGCAATATCTTGAGGTATGTCACCATAAAATGCTTCGGCAATGCCGCCGGTGATACATGTGAGCGTATCGCTATCACCACCCAGCGATACTGCGCAACGAATTGCATCCTCAAAATCAGTTGAATCTAAAAAAGCCACAATGGCCTCTGGCACAGTACCTTGACAAGACTCATTAAATTTATAATTAGGTCGAATATCATCAATCGTTCGATCAAGATCATAGCCAAATTGATTTGTTATATAAGTTCTAATTGCCTCTTTAGTGGCACCCTTTCTGGCCATAAAAATACAAGCAGAAGTTGCCTGCGCACCCTTAATTTCTTCAGGATGATCATGGGTGAATGAAGCAGAATAGTGGCCTTGGCTGTTGCATGATTTTTCTGGCTCTTTTGATTAGGTAAATGTCTTTCATGAGTTGTTGTCCTTGGTGATTAAATTAGCCGTGACCACGTATCTTAGTGGACCGTTGGCAGTGGGAGAATTAAAGGGGTAGCAGGTAACCAGCTTTAGCTCTGCTTGATTATTGTTAATACTGATATCTTCTTTGTCTGCATCGATGATTTTGATATCGCTCACTTGGTATTGATGGTTATTGTTTGAATAGATTGAATCCAGCTCAAACTTATCGCCTAAGGCCACATCCTCCAAAAAATCAAAATGCGTGTCTCGATGGGCGGAGATCAGCGTTGTGCCGCGCGTTCCCGGATGGTGCGACTCAATATTACGCCCTGGGCCAAAGGCAAGCACGTTGCCCGTATCACCCTCAAGCACAATTAAATCTTGATTGTGATTTTTAGAAGTTAGGCGTATCACTGGGTGTGAATCCATCCAGTTCCAGGGTTTAACCGTGTAGCCGGTTTTATTGGCTACATTCCAAGCGGATTGAATCATGTATTGAGCCATTTCTGCCTTGATGGGCATGTAGGCGCCATAGGCAAATGTGCTAAAGCCAATGATGGCGAGTAGTGCAGATTTGTTCACGACACCCTCCTACGACTGATTACTAGTGACACCAGCATTAACAACACACCAAGTATCATCCATAGCTGTGCGTTAGTGGCTGTTTTGGCTGCCTTTACCTTGTTGGCAATCACTTGAGTTGAGGCAATCTCTGTGGTGGGTTTGGTTGGCGTAATATCAACAGCAACCAATGAGGTGAACTTAGATACCAAGTGATGATCAAGTGCTAGGTTAGTGATGTCAGCTTGCACCTTGTCACGATCCACCCTTCTATTTTGTGCTCGATACTGGTGCATCATTTGCTCAATTTTGCGTCTGGCCCAAAGCACATCAATGCCCGTTGTGCCATTCTTGGCGGTGATGTTAATATCCTTGGTAAATACACCGTTAGCTGTATCGCCACTAATGCTTAGCTTATTGGGCATAGCATTCAGTTTGTAAACGGCGGTAATTACCTCGCCTTTGTATAAATCTGAGATTGATCCTAGTGCTTGCTCGGCGTTAATATCCATGGGGAAGTTGATATTGATATTGGTCATTGCTGGCGACTCTAGCTTTTCAAATAAGCCAATCATCTTGTTTTTTACTTCAAGAATATCACCAATGAAGGTATAAGTGCCTTTGCCGTATTCAGCTAGGGTTGTCATTAGGTGTGAGTTTGGTGCTGAGCCGATGCCAATGGTAAACAGCCTGTCATCATCAATATGCTGACGAACGGTTCTAAATATCTCATCTTCATTGCCCACTTGGCCATCAGTTAAAAAGATCACTTGGCGCAAGTAGTTATCTGAGCGAGAATCTCTTGACTCAAACGCATATTTAATTGCCTCAAGAGGCTCGGTGCCACCATCAGCATACAGATTGTTAGCAAAGCGTACACCGTGTTTTTTGTTCATTTTGATCGCCGGCATGGCACTGTCAAATAGCGGATCAAAGTCGGAATCAAAATCAATAATATTAAACCTGTCGGTTGGTTTTAATCGATTGATTGCCTGAGTTAATGCCTCAGAAGCTTGAATCATGGAAGATCCCATCATAGAGCCTGACGAATCAATGATAAATATTAGCTCTCTAGGTGTGTTAACTTGTTTAAACGCCTTGTCACCTGGTGGTGTCGCCATTAGCATTAAATATTGATCATCGCCCTTTTGTTGGGTAAATAAGGCAAGTTCTGGTGTTAATGAATTATTCGCCTGCCAAACAAGCTCAAAGTCTCTATTGGCTTGATTGTTACCCTTGGTGTTATCAAGCGTAATATGCTTAGTAAGATTATCGACATCAACAATGCTCACCTTATGATAGCTAGACTTAACACTTGCTGTATTGAAGCCCGCTTTTAAATTAATAGCAATCTTAATTGGTCTATCGATAGTTGAGCTGATAGGTGGCGTTATTGCTGATCCGTCTTTAACCCGGTGCGTATTAAGACCAGCTCTGTTATTTGGTGTGGCTACGGGCTTGCCAGGAATGTATCTCTCCCCGATGGTCATTGGAAATCTTACCGAGAACTTATCTTGGTCAATCTTAACGGCTTGTTGATATTCAATGGCAATTTTGATGGTTTCACCAGGGGCGATATTAGCTACCTTAGTAGTAAAGATATTAGGGCGCTGCTGCTCAATAAGTGAGGCTTTTTTGCCTGCTTGTTTGGCCTTGTTGTAAATCTTCTTGGCTTCTTGTCGCTCCTTAATTTGCCCTTGTATGATGCGCTTGCCAATGATCATGTCCAGATGATCCACCGCCGAGTCTGTTGGTAATGGAAACACATATACACCCTCCACCCATTCATTTGATGGGTTGGTAAAGCTTTGTTCGAGTTTGACTCGATTAATCGTGCCAGTGATATCCATTTGCACTTTGGTGTCTAGTGCCATTTGAGTAAGCGTTGAGCTGTCACTTAGTGTATAAATAATAGAGCCGGATTCAACTTCATTAATAGGATTAAGGGTAGATGAAGGTGATTTTGTTTGCACTGGCTTTTGTGCGAATGATATATCTGCTTGAATCAGGTGCGAGTAAGTAAGCGTGGCCGCTGCAATGAGTGCAGCAACTACGCCAATAGGTTTGAGATATGGCATAAAGACTTCCGCTTGGTTGAAAGTCGTTATTATCTAAAGTGAAGATGAAGTTGAACTGTACTTTGAATGTTTTGTTGGTGAAGCATTAAAAAAGACCGCATATAGCGGCCTTTATTTAGTGATTATTAATCACTAAATAATGTTATTTCCATTCAGTGCAACTAATCACCTCTTCTACATTGCCAAATCTGTCAGACTGGCGTTTGGTGGTGCAGTTTCTTTCTTTAGGGGTTGCTGGCACTTCTACCACTCTATCTACATAAACCGTTTTCTCAACAGGTACTTCTCTAATCACTTCAACTGTTTTAATAATAGTTTTAGGCTTTTCACAAATTTTGTCTTTCAACTCTTCAACTTGGCCAACTGTCCACACTTTGGTGTTTTGCGGAAGATTACCCAAAGCTTCAACAGCTTTTGATAATTCTCTAAAACCATCATCAATCACACCGCCTATCGTGCCGCCTAAATCTTCAAGATTTTTAAAGCCTTCTTGCTGAGCTGAAGCTGTTGTGGTTAATAAAGCTGTTGCCATTGAAATTGCTAAAATGTGTTTTTTCATGTTTTTCTCCTGTGATTGAGTTGGATAATTATAAAGACCAATGTGGTCTATTTGAAAGAAATTATTTAGATTGATTGTATATATCTAATTGTTGAGATTTGGCGCTTTGATACCAAGCCTTAGCTTGTTTTAATTGCTGTTCAGTGATGTCCATATCCATCATTCTAAATAGCTTTATTGATTTAGTTTTGATAGGTTTCATATTTTCTAGCAGTAACAACATAGCGCAATGTATTATCTTTGGTAAAACCATCAAATGGCCAAGGGGTGACAAGCTTTAGCTCATCTGTATCAATGATCTCAATTTGATTTTTATCTAAATCAATGATGCTCACATCTAGTACGCAGTATTGATACTCCATACCCATTTGATCGCTAAGAACAATCTGGTCGTTTAGATTGATGTTTTGCAGGAAGGAGAAATGATAATTAGCATGAATCACAACCGTGCCACAATCACCCGGAAAATGGCTACTTGGCGATCTTCCAGGTCCAAATCGCAATGTCGAGCGACTATCGCCTTCTAATACGACAAACTCTTGGTTATGCGCTGGCACACTCAGTTGAAATACCGGAAATACATTGGCTTGCGACCAGTGTTTTGGTTTGACAATTTTTCTCATTATCCTTCCTTAAATAAAAAACTACCGCCAAAAGTAAAGAGGAGTCTCTTAGCGGTAGTGATTACCTCAACTATTATCAAAAGGGAGAGAGTAATAGCTGGTTGAGGTTCGTTAAAATTCTATAATTTGTATATTTTTTTATCTCTGTTACTACTCACTTTACTTATAACTGCACCAATAGCAAAGCCTAAAAATAAAGTAATAGCGCTAATAATGGTTAAAAAGTCTGTTGTGTGTAATGAGCTGTTTGCCGATTTTAATATTGCAATTTGTTCCGCTAGATCGGCGTTAGTTTTATCTAAATTTAGCAACTTATTTTGTAATTTGTTAAACTCTAAAGACTGGGCATTGTTATTAAGAATTTCAACATTAAGTCGTGAAATTTCAGATTTATGAGCTGCAATTTTTTGAGTTAACTCCTTAATTGTATTGGTTTTGTTGCCATTATGCTTTTGCAATTGATCCAGCTTAGTTTGTAATTTTTCAGCCAATTCGTTAGCAGGCTTTTTATCGGTCAAGTATCTTGAAACTATAAAGCCTTGCTTGTTATCATGCTCAATCTGACTCCAGCCATTAGCTTGCTTTTTAATCAAGGTGACTGGTGTATTGATATTAAGATGATTAATAACATTGTTCTTAGCAATCGAATCAGTAGCGCGCATTGGTATTTTTACCTGATCGCCTACATACACTGTAGACTCAGCAACAACACCTGTTGACAACAACATAACGAGGAGGATTTTGCGCATATCTAGATTCAATTAACTAAAAACAATGAGCACAGTGTAGAGCTTTAAAATGAACCTACGATGTTTTAAAAATGTAGAATTAATGAAGTTTAAATGAAGTCACTTTTAAGCTACTTATTTATCCTTTACAATACACACTTAATATAAATAAATAACATGCCTCACTATGCCAAATATTCTCCTCGTTGAAGATGACAAAATTATTGCTGAAAGTATGAATTTCGCTTTAGAAAGTAATGGCTTTAACGTTAAGTGGTGCGCCATGGGTTATGACGCTCTAAGCCATCTTGAAAACCAAGATACTGACATTGTGTTACTTGACATAGGATTGCCGGATATTAATGGCTTTGACGTCTTACGTAAAATTAGAAAAACCTCAGACATTCCTGTCATTATTATTACAGCCATGAACGACGATGCCGATATTGTTTTAGGGTTAGAGGGTTTAGGGGCTGATGACTACGTTACTAAGCCGTTTAATAATCGAGTTTTAATTGCTAGAATTCGCGCACAGTTAAGGCACACCATTCATTCAAAAATTGCAGTTACACCTAAACCTATAAAAACACCAGATACTAAAATATTTGAAATTAACAAAGATCTTCATCAGGTATTGCTGCTAGGTCAAGTGGTTGGCCTAACCAGGGCTGAATGCAAAATACTTAAGTACATGGTGGAGCATCCTAACCGCGTTCATTCAAAAGAACACTTATTAAGCGTTATGCATGACAAGCCAACAGGCGCTGGCGAAAACACGATTATTACTCACATTAAGCACATTAGAGCGGCACTTAATAAGATTGATCCCGACAATGAATATATAGACACCCTTCGCG
>JAHZJR010000095.1 GCA_022600805.1 Pseudomonadota bacterium | reverse complement strand
TTGGACTTCAAGTACACGCTGTAGACAACACTAATACAAACACTACAACTAACACAAGTACATCAACTAATACTTCAACTAGTACAGTTAATAGTACAAGTACCTCAACTAACAACACTACATCTAACTCTACAGTTGACTATAAGAATCAACCTGTTGGCGGTGCTAGAGCGCCTAGCGTATCTGTATCGAATAGTGATGTATGTGTAAGTGGTGTAAGTGGTGGTATGCAATCTAACGTAGTAGGAGTATCTTTTGGCTCAACTGTTGTTGATGCTAATTGTGAGCGTATTAAGCTAAGTAGAGAGTTACGAAAAGGGGGCATGAAAGTTGCTTCGGTAGCTTTGTTATGTCAAGACCCTAGAGTCTTTCAAGCAATGATTCAATCAGGAACACCTTGCCCTGCTAAAGGTAAGATAGGTAAAGAAGCCGCAGGTTACTGGAATAGCTATCCTGAATTAAGACCTGACTTTATTGAGTACAGAGCTAATCTACAGATACTGATTGACGCAGGTTATATTAACGAAGACGGTTCATTAGTTACAGAGGAGCAGCGTGAAAAGATTGGCTTTAAGTCTAGCACTCATAACTGGAATTAGTCTAGCTGAAACTACTGATAATTTATTAAATAGCAACCCTAAAGATGGGTTCTTAAATGGCGCATATGATTTCCCTAATATACATAACCATAGTGACAACGACCCAATAATCTTTACTGGTAACCCTAATACTGTATTTGATGCTCAACAGACAATAACAATAGAAGAGTTTAACCTAGTGTCTATTAACTATGGTTTAGAGTATTTATCTCAGTATAGTGGGTATGTAACATTAAAGGCAGACTTCTTTGATAACAATGGTGGGTTCTTAGATAATGATGGTGGAACATATACAATTACTTCAGGCTCGTGGCAAAGCCTGTCAAATGTATATGACAATACTGATTACATTAACGACATATTTTCAATTACTTTAACTATAGGCGGTGTTAGCGATAGAGGCGGAACAGATGATATACAGTTAAGGAACGCTTACGTTACTTATGACTACTCAGAAATACCGTTAGAAGAGATACTAGTAGATACTTCTTTGGATGAATTGATTATGAATTTAATTGAGGATGGTGCTACAGTAGAGCTGATTGATGAGTTAGTTGATAATACTGAACTTGCTCAAGATAATAAAGAGTTGATTGAAGACATTGAACAAGTCATTGTAGAGATAGAAGATGAACAAGAAGAGGTGAACGAAGAGGTTTCAGAAGAAGAGTCTAATGAAGAATCAACGGAGAGTGACAATGAACAAAGTGATACAGAAGAGTCTAACGAGAGTAGTGATAGCAGCAACAGTAATGATGGTAGTAGCCTTAATGCTGACACAAGTAGTAGTGTATCAACACCAAGCGATGGGGCTTTAGAAGTCTTAGAGTTAGTTAATAGTGTTACTGGTAATACGTTTGAACAAATAGGCATAACTGAAATACTAGACTTTGAGTCTTATACACAAGTTAGTATGCAAGACGTAATACAGCTAGAAGAGAATGAGGATTTCTATCAGAACCAAGCATTCTATAAAGATGTAGGAATGACAGACAGTAGTATATTTAAAGGGTATGATAAACTTAAACTAAAGGATGGTGAGTGGTATGGAAGCAATAATCAATTTTATTAAAGAAGCATTAGCAGGTAAGAAAATGTCTGCTGAGTGGATTGTTACACTAGGAATAGCCATTGGTGGTTTAGTATGGGCGGGAACACTTGCTATGCAAACTTATAATACTGTATTGGCAGATATCGAAGCCTTAAAGGCAGACTCACACGCAGCAGTAGCAATGTATGATGACACAAGTATTACAAATAAAGTGTCTGAAAACAAAGACAATCTTGCTCAACTTAAAACAGATATCTCTGCTTTAAATGTTAAGATTGATAATATTACGCGTGATGTAGATAGAAACAGAAACGCTGTAACTTCAACAGGAAACCCGTTAAGCTTATGATAGATAAAATCAGTAAATGTACGATTGTATTCGCAGTCGGTGTAACTTTGTCATTAGCGTCTGTAGCGTTTATGAACCAGTTTATGCAAATGCCTCAACAAATGATGCAAGGCTCAATGCAAATGATGAACCAACCACAGAGCTGTAATTGTAGTTGTCCACTACCTAAATAATAAAGGAGAAATAAGATGTTAAAGTATGATATACCTCAAAAGGAAGTTAAGAAGCCAGTAAAGAAGAAAGCTCCTGCTAAGAAAAAGACTTCTAAGTAGTTGATTTATATAGATTAATTGTATTATAATGTGACTAAACGGAGAACCTTATGACCTTTAGAGAACTTATTAATGAAGTCCTAATCAGGTTGAGAGAAGACACCATTGCTACCGACTGGTCGGGTAATATCAATGATAGCACTACAGTAACTGATTATCAGAAAGTTATTGGCTCACTGATTAATGACTCTAAGCGTAACACAGAATCTTATCACGACTGGTTAATCCTACGTGAGACTGTAGATATTCCAACTGTTTCAGGAACTAGAAACTATAACTTAAACTCTGGACAAGAGATTAAGATACTAGATGTAATTAACCAAACTGACGGTCAACGTCTTAGACAAGTGTCTAGACAATATATGAACTCAGTTAGGTATCCTTCTACTGCTAATGGTTACCCTTTATATTATTCATTCAACGGAGCTGACTCTTCTAACAATCTAAAGGTTGACTTAGAGCCTATTCCTGAAGATGTCCATACTCTTTCATTTGATATTGTTAAGTATCAAGACGAATTAAAGACTGCTTCTACTTCACTTAAGGTTCCTGATAAGCCTGTCATCTTAGGTGCTTGGGCTAGAGCTATTGCTGAGCGAGGTGAAGATGGTGGTACACAGACTAGTGTAGTTGCTGCTGAGGTTGCTCAGTCTTTATCTCAAGCTGTTATGTTAGATAACGGTAATACTGAATATGAAAACGATTGGTTTATTAAATAATGGCTAA
>JAHZJR010000008.1 GCA_022600805.1 Pseudomonadota bacterium | reverse complement strand
CCACCGGTTTTGCCATATTTTGCTGCCAACTCTTCAAAATTATTGTAGGTGAATGCGTAAGCCTCAGGCGTACCCGGCTTAATACCAATTTGCTTAAGTAAGTTATTGCCAACCACGTGCGGTAATTGACCATAAGTAGAGCCAAAGCCAAGGTTAACATTTGGCTCACGGAAATAGTTAGGTAGTAAGTTACCGTGAGTATCTGTAATATGCAGAATTCGCGCATTACCCGTTTTAGGCACTTCGTACATGTTGTCTTGCGAAGCAAGCTTGGCCGATGCATCATTACCACAGCCACTAATTAAACCTGCTGCCGAACCAGCGCCCACTACTTTAATAAAATCTCTACGTGTTAATGACATACTCTCTCCTTAGAAAATTATGATAAAAATTTAAATTAAGATGATTGAAATTTTCACCTATAAAAACCATTTATTTGTAAAGTTATTAATAGAAAAAATTCCATAATAACAATCTATTAGTTGTCTAGTATAAAATCAAAAATCACTACACGGTCACTTTTTTAAACAAATATTAGCATATTTACGATTAGTCTTGGTATCACTAGCAAAAAATCTTATAATATCGCCATGAAAATTAACCAATTACTACAAGATATTGTGGCCACTGAATTTGACTTAACCGTCGAAGGTTTGTGTTTAAATTCGAATGCTGTACAGTCAGGCGACGTATTCATCGCACTACAAGGCGAGCATGATCATGGTATAGATTACGCTAATCAAGCGATCAATCAAGGTTGTGTTGCTATTTTGGTGGATTCACAAGATGTAGTTTGCACTATCCCCACAATTCGAATAGACAACCTCAAGGCTCACTTAGCCAGCTTAGCTCACACCTTCTACCCACAAGCTCGAGAGGTGGATGTCATTGGTGTAACTGGCACCAATGGCAAGACTTCTGTTACGCACTTTATCTCGCAATTACTCGATCAATTAGGGATTAAAAACGGCTTGATTGGCACACTGGGGATTAGTCATAATTCACAAACCTCCAGTCAAACAACGCCTGATATTATCACGCTATATCGTGCTCTACAGGAATACACTCAAAATAATATTAACACCGTTGTACTTGAAGTGTCATCACATGCACTTGCGCAAGAACGCATTCAAGGCTTGAATATTACCCAAGCCGTGTTTACGAATTTTTCTCAAGATCACCTTGATTATCATCAAACACTACAACGCTATAAATCTGAAAAACTGAAATTATTTCAGCAGGATTCAGTTCAAAGTATTGTTGTTAATCAAGATGATGAGAGCCATCCAGATTTTGAACAAGCAGGCAAAAATAAAGTAGTATCTCGTTACTCCATTCAAGATTTTGATGATATTAAAACAACCAATAACGGCTTTATTGCTCAACTGGATGGCTTCGTCTTTGAAGTACCCTTTCTGGGTGAGTTTAATTTATTAAATATCTTAGCCGCCTATCAAACACTCAAAGCACGTCAATTAACAAGCATGCAACTTATTCCATTACTACATAAGCTATCCCCACCCCTAGGACGCATGCACAAAATAAACCATCGCTTGGCTTGGGTGGATTATGCTCACACACCTGACGCAATAGAAAAATCGATTATTACTTTACAAACGCATTATCCAGAGCACAAAATTCGTGTTATTTTTGGGTGTGGTGGTGATCGTGACCGAACAAAACGCGCAGTAATGGGGAAAATTGTGTCTAAGCTAGCCAGTACCATTATTCTTACAGATGACAATCCTCGCTCAGAAGATCCACGCAGCATCATTAACGATATTTTAAATGGCATTGATGATAGCTACGAGGTAGATATTATCCAAGATCGAGTACTAGCGATTGAAACAGGCGTTACTACACTCAAAGAAAATGAATGCTTGCTGATTGCTGGCAAGGGCCACGAGTCTCAACAATACTATCAAAATAAAACGCTTGCAATGAACGATATAGACATTGCTAACAATGCTTAATTCAACTACTAAAACACTATCAAAAATCCTAGGTCTTAAGCCCAATGATATTCAAGATGTTGCTTTTGAGGATATTTGTACTGATACACGTCAGCGCATGGATGGTGCTGTTTTTCTTGCCTTAATTGGCGATAATTTCAATGCGCACGATTATGTTGATACCGCAGAAAAAATGGGCGCTGTTGCGATTATTGCTAGTCAGGAAGTGTCAAGTAGCTTGCCTGTTTTATACGTAGATGATACCCAGCAAGCGCTCAATGCAATCGCTCAATACCACTTAAAAAGTATTCAGCCTAAAATCGTAGCAATTACTGGTAGTAATGGCAAGACTACAACCAAAAATCTACTGGCTAATATTCTAGATTTAGCTGCACCCACCCTTAAAACTCAGGGCAACCTGAATAATCATTTAGGCGTACCCATGACTTTACTCAAACTTGAATCTAAGCACAAATATGCAGTGATTGAAATGGGGGCAAATCACCTAGGCGAAATTGCCCACCTTAGACGCATGGTTAACCCAGATATCGCTGTGGTTACCAATACAGGTGATGCTCATATTGGTGAGTTTGGTAGTCGGGCTAATTTGATTAGCGCCAAAGGCGAAATTTATTCTCATAATTCTATCAATATTGTCAATACTCAAACAGAATATTCGGGTGATGTTAGTTTTTCTCCTACTGCCCAAACAAAGGCGATGGGCGATATTTATGCCAGTGATGTTGATGGGTCGAGTTTCACACTTAATGTTTTTCAACAACAAGTGGGTATTAATCTAGAACTAATTGGGCAACACAACATTGATAATGCACTGGCTGCAAGCGCCTGCGCCCATACACTTAACATTGACATTAGCACCATCAAAACAGGACTTGAAGCCACTAAAGCTGAAAATGGACGATTAACCGTTATTCATGCTAAGAAATTTACCTTGATTGATGACAGCTACAATGCAAGTCCTAGCTCTATTTCTGCCGCGCTACATACTTTAAAAAGTTTTTCAGGCGAGCTCGTCGTAATCTTGGGAAAGATGGCAGAGCTGGGTAATGATAGCGTCAGCCTACATCAGAAAATTGGCCAACAAGCGCAGAAAATCACCCCACACGTATACAGCGTTGGTCCATTAGCCAAGGATTATCAAGTTCAGAATTTTGATTCACAACAACAATTAGCTGAACACATCAGCAAAAACCATACAGGTGCAACCCTATTAATCAAAGGCTCTCGCATTGCGCAATTAGACAAATTAGTAACTCTTTTACAAAAATAAACCAATTTTCACTTGACCTTTTACCTAAACCTAGCGATAATTACGCGCTTGATGGGCCCGTAGCTCAACTGGATAGAGTACTCGGCTACGAACCGAGCGGTTACAGGTTCGACTCCTGTCGGGCCCACCATCAAATTCACATCAAAACGTTTCTACCCAAACAGCTTCTGATAGAATACGCCCATGATGACATTACCCAATATAATTACACTTTCTAGAATTTTCTTAATTCCAGTTTTTGTCGCTTTATATTATTTTCAACCAGCTTACACACAAACACCAATATTTACCTGGATTAATTTTTGTTTAACCGGTGCGTATGCCTTGATCAGTATTACTGACTATCTAGATGGTTATCTAGCGAGAAAGCTTAACATGACCTCACAACTCGGCGCTTTTCTTGATCCGGTTGCCGATAAACTCATGGTTTCTGTGGCGCTAATTATGTTGGTCGATTTCTATCCTGCTGATTCCCACTGGTATATCACCATTGCCGCACTCATTATTATCTCTCGCGAAATCCTGGTCTCAGCACTGCGCGAATGGATGGGTACTATTGGTCAACGCTCAACGGTCAACGTGTCATTCATTGGTAAAGTTAAAACTTTCGTGCAAATTTTCGCTATTTTATTCTTACTCTATCAACAACCATTCTTCGGTTTGCCGAGTTTCGAGATTGGTGTTGTGCTACTTATGGTTGCAACTCTTTTAACCCTTTGGTCTGGTTTTATTTATTTAAAAGAAGGGGTTAAGACTTTTGACAATTAATGTTAAATCAGCCTTGACTATTTTGAAAAAAACACTATAATTTCACTTTCTATCGCGGGAATAGCTCAGCTGGTAGAGCATCACGTTGCCAACGTGAATGTCGCGAGTTCGAATCTCGTTTCCCGCTCCAGATTTTAAAAAGGCCTGTTTATCAGGTCTTTTTTATATAGCCCTTTGCACGCACCTTGGCCGGATAGCAAATCGGTTATGCAGTGGATTGCAAATCCATCTAGACCAGTTCGATTCTGGTTCCGGCCTCCATACACAAAAAATGCCCGATTTTTATCGGGCTTTTTTTTAGTACCCCCTTAAGGGGTGCTTTTTTATGTACTTAATTTAAGTCAAACTACCAATTCTCGCCGAGTAATTCAAAATGAGCTTGTGGGTGATTGCAAGCTGGACATAGTTCTGGCGCTTCTGGGGCTTCATGCAAATAACCACAGTTACGACAACGCCATGTTACCGTGCCATTACGCTTGAATACACGCCCTGCTTTGATGTTCTCAGCCAAAGCTTTATAGCGCTTGTCATGTTGTTTTTCAGCAATAATAATTGACTCAAACGTTTGCGCTATGTCATCAAAGCCTTCTTCTCGAGCCGTTTGCGCAAATGCAGGATACATCACTGACCACTCGTACTCTTCACCTTGTGCGGCTGCAATCAGATTATCAAAAGTCGTGCCTATTTTTCCCGCAGGGAATGCAGCCGAAATTTCTAATTCTCCGCCCTCTAAATACTTGAAAAATCGCTCCGCATGTTCTTTTTCTTGACTGGCAGTTTCCAGGAAAATATCCGAAATTTGAATCAAGCCTTCTTTTTTCGCTTTGCTGGCAAAAAAAGTATAACGATTTCGTGCTTGCGATTCACCCGCAAAGGCGATTAATAAATTTTTCTCAGTTTTCGAGCCTTTAATACTGTTTGACATAAGGTTTATTGTTAGCGAAATAATGACAAAATTATAACGCCATACACAAACTTGCAGTTCGCTATTGAGCTATCCATTGCTGTTCTATCAAAATTTCTTGATCATTTTTTATTACGATTTGATACATACATCCAGGCTCTAAAACACCTACGCCTTTTGGTGTGCCTGTCATCACAACATCGCCATCCTCTAAACGCATAAAAGATTGAATTTCTTTTAATATTTTTGCAGGCGAGTGAATCATGAGCTCTAAATCTCCTTGCTGTGCAACAACGCCATTAATAGACAAGGTAAACGACAAAGAAGGATCGATACCCTCTATTGGTATAAATCCGCTGAATACTGCCGATCCATCAAACGACTTAGCACGCTCCCAGGGCAGTGATTTTTTCTTAAGTTGGGATTGAAGTTCTCTTTTAGTGAGATCAAAGCCAAAACCGACCGCTGAAAACCGACCATTTTCAAAAACAAAGGTCAATTCTCCTTCGTAATGAATAGGCTCTTGGTGGTATGAATTAAGCTCATGACTAATGGCTGAATTGGATTTAGAAAACAACACCATTTGATCTGGAATCTCATTGTTTAGTTCGCTGATATGCGCATAATAATTTCTACCCACACAAACAATCTTTGAAGGTGCAATCGTCTTTTTATTGATACAAATAGTGTTCATAATCCCTCTACTTTTTTATCTAAAATAATTCTATGCTCTAAAAAACCGAGCAAAAATTTAGCAAATAATGAAAATAGTCAGTATTTGACGCTGATTTTATGAAAAAATCAGAAATTTATATAATAAATAACCACTTTTAAGAAATAAACCGCGCTTTTTAAGAAAAAAATACCCACTAAATGATGTATTTAGCGGGTATTTTAAAAATTTAGAAAATTTTATTAATGAGCTATTTTTTACTTTAAAGCCTTAAGACGTAAACGCAGTGCATTAAGTTTAATAAAACCAGCTGCATCTTTTTGGTCGTATGCACCTTCATCATCCTCAAAAGTTGCGATTTTTTCGCTAAATAATGAATCGTCAGATTTACGCCCAACCACAGCTATACCGCCTTTATAAAGCTTAAGGCGCACGGTTCCATTAACGCTTTCTTGAGTTTGATCAATCGCTGCTTGCAGCATTTCACGCTCTGGTGCAAACCAAAAACCGTTGTAGACCATTTCAGCATATTTTGGCATTAGTTCATCTTTAAGATGGGCTGCATTACGATCAAGCGTTAAAGACTCCATAGCGCGGTGCGCTTTAAGCATTACAGTACCCGCTGGCGTTTCATAACAACCGCGTGATTTCATACCAACAAAACGATTTTCTACAATATCATCACGACCAATGCCGTGACTACCAGCACGCTGATTTAACACTTCCATCACCGTTGCCGGACTCATGGCTTCACCATCAATAGCAACAATATCGCCTTTTGCATAAGTAAGCTCAATGTATTCAGCCTTATCAGGTGCGTTTTCAGGTGACACCGTCCAACGCCACATATCGTCTTCTGGCTCAGCCCATGGATCTTCAAGAATGTCGCCCTCATAAGAAATGTGCAATAAGTTAGCATCCATTGAATAAGGAGATTTTTTATCTTGTTTTTGATAATCAATTTCAATACCGTGACTTTCAGCAAAGTTCATTAGACTTTCGCGAGACGATAATTCCCACTCACGCCACGGCGCAATCACTTGGATATCTGCATCGAGTGCATAAGCATTTAATTCAAAACGAACTTGGTCATTACCCTTGCCAGTTGCCCCATGCGAAATGGCATCAGCACCAACCTCATGGGCAATCTCCACTAAGCGTTTAGAAATAAGCGGACGAGCAATCGAGGTGCCAAGCAAATATTCACCCTCATAGATGGCATTAGCTCTAAACATTGGGAATACAAAATCACGGGCAAATTCTTCACGTAAATCTTCAATGTAGATTTCTTTAACGCCCGCTGCTTTAGCTTTGGCGCGCGCTGGCTCAACCTCTTCACCTTGGCCAATATCAGCCGTAAAAGTAACCACTTCACACTGGTAGGTGTCCTGTAGCCATTTAACGATAATACTTGTATCTAATCCACCTGAATAGGCTAATACTACTTTATTCATCTTTGTTCCTTGCGCTCATCTGAGCCGTACTTTTTTCAAAATTTATGGTTTTTACCAATAAGACATTGTCCAGTTGATCAAGCACTTCAACCGTCCACTCGCCTGTCCAGGTATGCCAAATGTTTTTGCTTGACCAAACGCGCCAGCGCTCACCCTTAATATCAAAGCTAATTTCAGCCTTGATTTTATCCTTGTATAACCAGCGATGCGTAATTCGATCGCCAGCTAAATTTCGAATATTGCTAAAGAAGTAGATTTTACCTAAAGAATCATCTGCTTCAGTGATTATCTCAATCGGCTGTCTATCAACGATATCCTTAGCAAAAACCGCTTGAGAAATGTTTTTATGTGGCCAAACTGCCAGTGCAGATTGTACGAAAAACGCCAATAAAAAAGCAATTATTTTATTCATTAATCCACCCAATCTATCATGTGCAATTCTATCTCTTTTTCTTTAATTTTGTCATCTGAAAAGGTACGTCCACGCACTGATATTCCTGCCAAGTGCACTGACTGAGGATCTTTGCTAATAAGCGGATGCCAGTCAAATAAAGGCTTGCCTTCATGCAATAGGCGATAAGCACAGGTACTAGGCAACCAATTAAATTTATCGCCCCAATCTGGATAAATCGTTAAGCAATCAGGGACAAATTCTTGACGATTGCTATAATGCGGACATTGACAAGTTTGTTCATTCAGATAACGACAAACAACATCCGTAAAATAAATATCACCAGTATCTTCATCTTCAAGTTTATGCAAACAACAGCGTCCACAACTATCGCACAAAGACTCCCACTGCGCTCGACTCATCTGCGCTAAGCTCAAAGTTTCCCAAAATTTTAAATCTGTTTTTTGCATTAATTTAAAAAGATCCGCCCACTAAATAACTCAAAATCTTCTTGCCTTCAATATCACCTTTTCGCGCTGACACGCTTGCCCAATAATACGCCTTATTGTAATCAGGCACGACACCGACACCTTTAGCATACATCATTGACAAAGAATTTTGAGCACGGGTTAAATCCTGAAGAGCAGATTGTTGCATGAGAACAAAGGCCTTACGCTCATCCTTAGCCACCAACTCTCCAATACTATAAAGTATGCTTAAATTATGCTGTGCAATCGGATTGCCTTGCTGGGCACTATTAGCCAATTTCTCAATATTCGCCATTGATTCTGCATGACTATTTAATGAGTTTAAGATTTGCTGTTGATTTGGAATAACAGCCAACACCCCGGATGTTGGCTGAATATTTAAACCACTTGAAATAGCTTGACTTATATCCATTGGTGCAGCTATTGGCTCTATTAGGCTTGAAGGTGCATCAGTTTTTTGAGACTCTGTCGCCTCTAAAATTGGTGCATCTTGTGTTGATTGCGCCAAAGTTTCTAGATCTTCGAGTAAAGCTATTGCTGTTTTGTTTTGCTGATCACTGGCTTGAATTAGCCATTTTTTGGCTTCAGTCGGTTGATCCTTAGCCAGTAAATCTTGGCCAAGTTGCAATTGAGATTCTACATGTCCTGCCTCGGCTGCCTCTCTCAGTAATTGCTGTGCTTGAGTCTCATCTTTAATAACACCCGTTCCCGCTATAAGATTCATCGCTAAAGCGTATTTAGCTTTAGTATATCCTTGATCTGACGCTTTACGATAATAATAAACCGCTTGTACGTATTGATTACGCTCTTGGTAAAAATCGGCTAAATAAAATTGGGCCTTTGGATCGTTTTGATTGGCTGCCTTTAAATACCAAATTTGAGCCAAACCATCATCTTGCTCAACCCCAACACCCTCTTCATACAACTTCGCCAATGTCAACTGCGCAATCCCATAACCCAATTGAGCCGCTCTTTCATACCAGTAGAATGCCTGCTTGTTATCAACCTCAGAACCTTCGCCACGACGATACATTACAGCCAAATTATATTGTGCTGCTACAAAATCCTGATCAGCAGCTTTTTTGTACCAAGTTTGCGCCTGTGCCAAATCTTGCGCAGTGCCAATACCGTGATAATAACCATTAGCCACATTAAACTGTGCACTCGCATAACCTTGCTCTGCAACCTGAATATACCAATAAAAAGCTAGCTTTTCATCCATTTTAATACCAATACCATGATGGTACATATTGGCTAGACTGAATTGAGCTCTTGCATCTCCGCTTTTGGCAGATTTTTCCAACTTAGTCAGCAACAAGTCGCCTGAGAGTTGAGAAGATTCATCTAATACTTGGGACTGCTGCCCTACAACTTCGTTGCTTCTTTCAGATTGCAAGATTTGCAAAGCCTGCACAGGTAAAGAAAACAATAAAATGATTGAGAATATTTTAACCATAACTTATTTTAATCAAATTTGATCAATTTGAGAGAACAATCGGTCAACCCCTATTGCCACACCAGCGCATTGTGGCAATGGGTTTTGTAGCTGCTGAAAAAAATCTAAATTTTGTGCAAAAGCTGTCTTGCCAAGCTCAAAGCGTCGCTGATTCTCCTGGGCAAAAACCTGCTGATATTCACTTACATATTGCAATTCATCATAGCCATTAGCCACTTCAATACCCGATAAATACAACTCAAATCTATGTGAAATTCGCCCTTCAATTCGAGCTAGTGCCGACTGCTCAGATGGATAATCATAGATAAAACATAGTGGATATTGCGCTAGTTTTGGTTCGACTAAATCGGTAAACATAAGGATTTGCAAATCCTCAATCCATTCAAAATCAGTGCATAAGTCGTGAGACTTTGCGATTTTTTTTAGCGCATTAAAATCACTATTAAGAATATCAATATTCGCAAATGTGCTGAATGCCTGTGCATAAGAAAATTTAGTAATTTCTTGGGTAAAGCCTAACACACTAAATAAGTGACTCACGTCATCCATTAGCTGGTGTATATCAAAACCCAAACGATAATACTCCAACATGGTGAACTCGTTGAAGTTCTCAGAGCCTTGCTCATTATCACGAAAAACTTGGCAAATTTGATAAATATCACCACTACCATTTGCCAGTAGTTTTTTCATTTCCAATTCGGGTGATGTATGTAGATATTTTGACTGAATAGCAATATCTTTATTAACTTGCATACTAATGCTGTCAATATAAACATCAGTTGTTGGATGGGTTAATAGATATGAAGTTTGCACTTCAAGAACATTTTGATGATCAAAAAATGCTCGGATTTTTTCTAATAATTTAGCCTTTTTAATTAACGCTTGTCTCATGTTAAATGGCTAAAAATAAATACTTCTTGGGTGTGACTAGGTTCGACCAGCGTATTCATTGGTGCGAGTATCAACTTTTACTTTTTCACCAATGCTAATAAACAACGGCACTTGAACCACCACGCCAGTATTCATCGTGGCTGGCTTGCCACCTGTGCCTGCTGTGTCACCCTTAAGACCGGGATCAGTATCCACCACTTCAAGCAGTACATGGTTTGGTGGGGCAACTGAAATTGGATTATTATTCCAAAGGGTAACTACACACATATCTTGCTCTACTAAATAACCCCTAACATCGTCCATATTACTATCATTAATGGTGAACTGATCAAACGTATTAGGATCCATGAAATTCCACTCATTACCATCGTTATACAAATATTGCATATCAAGCTCCATCACGTCCGCACCTTCTAAAGATTCACCTGATTTAAAGGTTTTTTCCAGGGTTTTTCCAGTGATCAAATCTTTAAACTTAACCTTGTTAGATGCCTGACCTTTGCCGGGCTTGCGAATCTCATTACTGATGATTGAACAAGGGTTGCCGTCTAACATGAGTTTCAAGCCGTTTTTAAATTGACTGGTAGAGTAATATGCCATTTTTTAACCTATTGAGTGTAAAATTCAAGCATCTTATTTTACGCACTTTTTCATGCATATACACGAATACCAAGCCAAAGGCTTATTTCGACAATTTAATATTAACACTCCATCAGCTATTCTGATTAACTCAACCCACGAGGCAAAACAAGCTTGCGCTGATTTAGGCGGTAATATTTGGGTAGTTAAAGCGCAAGTCCATGCAGGTGGTCGCGGTAAAGGTGGCGGCGTTATTTTATGTCGTAGCATCGCAGCAGTAGAAGACGCTTGCAATAAACTATTTGACTCTCGTCTGATTACACCACAAACTGATGCCAAAGGTCTGCCGATTAATCAAATCCTGATTGAAGGCGGACAGAATATTGAAGGTGAATTATATTTAGGCTTATTGGTTGATCGTCAAACTCAAAAAATTACCATTCTAGCTTCCACAGAAGGTGGCATGGATATTGAGCAAGTGGCCGCTGAAACGCCTGATAAAATCATTAAATTTGGGGTTGATCCATTAGGCACATTAGCCATCAACGATTGCGCATCAATTGCAAAGAAGCTTAATTTACAAGGCGCTTTAGCTGAACAATTTACTAAAACCCTGATGGGTTTATATGAAATATTCACCACTAAAGATGTCAGTCTAATTGAAATCAACCCACTCATTACCACTGCTGAAAATAACTTATTGGCGCTCGATGGCAAGATTGACTTTGACGACAACGCTTTGTATCGCCATGAAGATATTCTTGAACTGCGTGACATATCCCAAGAAGATGAAAAAGAAAATGAAGCGAGTGAATATCAACTTAATTACATTTCATTAGATGGCACGATTGGCTGCATGGTAAATGGTGCGGGGCTTGCCATGGCCACCATGGATCTTATTGAACACCACGGTGGCTCACCGGCTAACTTTTTAGATGTGGGTGGTGGCACAACTGCCGAACGTGTTGCCAAGGCCTTTGAGTTAATTCAAACTGAGAAAAATGTCGCCGGCATCTTAGTCAATATTTTTGGTGGCATTGTTCGTTGTGACTTAATTGCACAAGGCATTCTACAGGCCATTGAAAAAGTTGGACTAAATCTACCAATTGTTGTACGCCTAGAAGGCACTAATGCTGCCGAAGGACTCAAACTACTCGATGAATCTAACGTACAAATCCATACCGAATCTGACCTTACTCAAGCGGCTATTAAAATTGTGGAGTTGTCAAAATGAGCGTATTAATCAATAAAGATACTAAAGTTATTACCCAAGGCTTTACTGGTAAGCAAGGCACCTTCCATTCTGAACAGTCTATTGCCTACGGCACTCAATTTGTTGGCGGAGTAACGCCTAGCAAGGGTGGTCAAACTCACCTTGATCTACCAGTATTTAACTCAGTTAAAGAATCTATGGCTGAGACAGGTGCAACTGCCACCATGATTTATGTGCCACCGCGTTTTGCTTATGCCTCAATTATTGAAGCGATTGAAGCAGAAATGCCAGTGATTGCTTGCATCACTGAAGGCATACCAGTACAAGATATGCTGAAAGTTAAAGCAATTTTAAAAGATTCAAATTCAACATTAATTGGCCCTAACTGCCCTGGCGTCATTACGCCTGATGAGTGTAAACTCGGCATTATGCCCGGTAACATTCACCACGCCGGTAGCGTCGGCGTGGTGTCTCGCTCAGGCACACTGACTTATGAAGCAGTGCATCAAACCACCCAAGCAGGGCTTGGTCAAAGCACTTGTATTGGCATTGGCGGCGATCCCATTCAGGGCATGAATTTTATTGATTGCTTGGCGTTATTTGAAGCGGATGAACAAACAAAATCTATCATTATGGTGGGTGAAATTGGCGGGTCAGCTGAAGAAGAGGCAGCAGAATATATTCAGTCTCACGTATCCAAGCCGGTGGTTTCTTATATTGCCGGGCTCAGTGCACCAAAGGGCAAGCGTATGGGGCATGCGGGCGCAGTTATTAGTGGCGGCTCTGGTAAAGCAGAAGATAAAATTAAAGCACTTGAAGCTGCTGGTGTAGCCATTTCACCAACCCCTGCCACCATGGGTTCAACTTTATTGGAAATTTTAAAATAGCACAAATGTGACAGGCAAGGCCTGTCACATTTGTATCACCTAAATAAATTATGAAAAAACCGATTGTTGTATTAGGTATTGGCGAACTTGGTAGTGTTTTTGCTAGAGCCTTTTTAAAAAATAATCACCCGGTTTATCCAGTTACTCGAGAGACAGATATTAACGAATTAGCGGATAATATTGATCCTGAGCTAATTTTAGTATGCACCGCCGAAGACGACTTGCAATCGGCACTAGCCTCCATCCCAGAACAATGGAAAGACCGTGTAGCGATGATGCAAAACGAATTGCTACCGCGTGATTGGAAAAAATACAACTTTAACAATCCAACGGTTATCTCAGTTTGGTTTGAAAAGAAAAAAGGCATGGATTCAAAGGTGTTAATTTCATCACCTGCCCATGGCCCAAAAGCACAAATTCTTACCGAGTCTCTTGCACTAATCGATATTCCAGCACATACTGTTGCCAATGAAGATGAATTGTTATTTGAGCTGGTACTCAAAAATCTCTACATCCTGACAACTAATATCGCCGGCCTGGCTATTGAGCCAGGTAGTAATGTTGACGACCTACGTAACAACCACATCGATCTAATGCGCAAAGTATCTGCCGATGTATTAAAACTTCAAGAGTCTCTAACTGGAAAAATTTTCAGTGAATCAGCATTAGAAAAAGGCATGATTAAAGCCTTTGAAGGCGACCTAGAGCATGGTTGCATGGGCAGATCTGCCTCGGCCAGACTCAATAGGGCGTTAGTATTGGCGAATGAATACAATCTAGAAACGCCAACCCTAAAACAAATTAACGCAGAAGCTTAAGCATTCATCTTGGCATAGGTTTTTTCAATTTCCTGCTCCAAGGCGAGCAATGAAAAACCACGCACTTCTTCAATAAATTTTTGCCCCATAAAAAACACTTGCACTACAGGCAAAGAAAACACGCCATGTTGTGCGCAAACTTCTTGCATTTGTTCGCAATCAATGTAAATCATTGCCAAATCCGGAAATTTGGCTGAAAAATTATCAAAAATTTGGGGTTTAATGGTTTGACACACGCCACAATTTGCACCGCCAAATAATACCAATACCGCGTCTTTTTCACGCTTTAATGTATCTAATTGCTCCTGATTTTCTAACTGCTTCATAGTTGCTCTCCTAGTTGAGTAAAAAACACTTCAAAATCAGGCAATACTAACTGAGACTCTCGTTGTTTTTTGCCCCACATCGGCTCAGGAAAATAACTATCTTGTTCAAAACGAGCCATCACATGCCAATGAACGTGCGGCAATAGGTTTCCAAAAGACGCTATATTAACTTTATCTGCGATGAAATATCTCAACATTGATTTTTCTACTATATCGATAATTCTGAAAATTTCTGTTTTTTCTTCCAACGTGCATTCACTAAATTCTTTAATTTTTCGCTGAGTAAAAATTTTAACCCAGGGGATTTCGCTTTTTTCAATTTCAACAAATACTAAATCATTTTCATAAATCATACTCGCCTCTTCACAGAAAGGTTATAGGCCTTGCCTATAACGTTTTATTATTTGTTAATAACATCGCATCACCATAGGAAAAAAAACGATAGTTGTTCTTAATAGCATGCTGGTAAATCTCCATCATTCGCTCTCGACCAATAAAGGCGCTGACTAGCATGAGCAATGAAGATTTTGGCAAATGGAAATTAGTAATTAGCATATCTACTACTTTAAATTCATAGCCAGGGTAAATAAAAATATCGGTCTCCTCTTGTGCCGCTGTTAGCATGCCACTTTTGGCAGCCGATTCCATTGAGCGAACTGCGGTTGTTCCTACGGCAACAACACGTCCACCTTTGGCTTTGGTATCATTAATCTTATCAACCGTTGCTTGATCAATTTCATAATACTCGCTATGCATATGATGCTCAGTAATTTTTTCAGCTTTAACTGGCTGAAAGGTGCCCGCTCCAACATGTAACGTTACAAAGGCCGAATCAACACCTTGTTGTTTTAGATCAGCCAACAAATTATCATCAAAATGCAAGCCTGCCGTTGGTGCAGCTACCGCACCTTCTCGCTCGGCAAATACTGTCTGATAGCGCTCTAAATCGGCTTTCTCATCACTGCGTTCAATATAGGGCGGCAAGGGCATATGCCCCACATGATTAAGCAAATCAAGCAGTGAATCGGTAGTGAAATCAAGCGTATAAAAACCTTTTTCTTTGGCTATTATTTGCGCCTTATCGCTATTTTCCAAAGTAATAAAACTATCTATTTTAGGTGCACGTGAGGCTTTAATCATAGCCAACACTTGTGTATCGCTTAACAGACGTTCAATCATAATTTCCACTTTACCGCCTGAGGCTTTGTGACCAAACAAGCGCGCTGGAATCACTCGAGTATTGTTCATTACTAACAAATCACCTGGGCGTAAAAATTTCCCAATTTGATGAAAATTTGTATCTGTAATTAGATCCGATTGTGGCACTAATAGGCGTGAATCTGTTCTGTTTTCAGGTGGATTTTGCGCAATTAACTGCTTGGGCAAATCAAAATCAAAATCACTTAGTAGCATAGCTTATTTTGTTTGACCTAATAGGCCTTGTTTGCTGAATAATTCTAATACTTGATAACTCGCTGTAACAATAGCTCTAGGGGTTATAGTAGCGCCTGTAAACGCTTCAAATACACCACCATCACGCCTAACTTTCCAATCTTTCTGACTCGGACTTGCTAGCGACAACCCAGCAAACTGCTTAATCCAGTCTGATTTTCTAGTCTCGATTTTATCGCCCAAGCCAGGTGTTTCTTTGTGGGTAACCACACGCACACCCAGCAATTTTTGTTCAATGGTAATACCCGTTAATAGACGAATGTCGCCATTGTATCCATTTGGATAAATGTGTTCCACTAGATATGCAAAAACCTTACCGTTGCGCTTTGCTGGATAAATACCGATCGTTTGATAAAGGCCATGCAATGTTAATGTTTGATGATATTTTTCTTGCAAAATATCATTATCATAGCCAGCTACTAATTCAGATAAACGTTGAATAAGCAGCTGATCTTCATTGTATTTAATTTGCGTCTGGTTGGAGTTTTGCGTCCAACTCACAAAAAAAACACTAACCATTGTAAAGGACAATAATAACAATCCTGATTTTAAAATTGCCTTAATCATGGTCTGCCAAATACCTTGGGTTGCGTGTAATGATCAATGAGTGGTACAGTCATATTCATCAATAAAACCGCAAAAGCGATGCCGTCTGGGTAGCCGCCATAAGTACGGATCACCACAATCAGCACACCTATCAAAAAGCCGTAAATCAATCGACCTTTGGGTGTAGTACTGGCTGACACAGGATCGGTCGCAATAAAAAATGCACCCAACATAGTGCCGCCCAAAATCAAATGGTTTTGTACAGGAAGGTGTGGTTGTGAATCAAACATTGCAATCAACAATGCCATGGCTAAAATTCCAGATAAAACAGCAACAGGAATATGCCAGAAGATAATTTTTCGTGCTAATAAATAAACGCCACCCACTAAAAACCCTATATTTATCCAAGCTTGAGAGGTGGAATGCACTTGCAATGTTGCGATGTCGTTACCTAAAGATAGGCTTGTTTTTACACTATCTAGCCGTGTTGCACCACTCACTGCGTCAAAATTTAACAAATTAAATACTTCATCAACTGCCTGACTAAAGCTTAGAAAATCAACTGGCCAGGTGGTCATTTGCAAAGGGTATGAGACCAACAAAAAAGCATAGCCTAACATCGCGGGATTGAAAGGATTATTGCCCAAGCCGCCATACAACTGTTTGCCAAAAATAATAGCAAATGCAACACCCATAACCACTATCCACCACGGTGCAATAGAGGGAATGGAAATAGCCAACAAAACAGCAGTTAAAACTGCCGAACCATCGCTAATAGACTCTAGCACGGAGCGACCCCTTAAGGCCACAAACAATGCTTCAATAATCAACGCAGCAGCAGTGCCGAGTAGTATTTGAATGATTATTCCCCAGCCAAAAAAAACATAAGATGCACTTACACCAAGAACTAGTGCGTAAATGACTTGTCGCATAATTTGATTAGTGCTTAATCCGGAATTATGCATTTTTATCCTTTTTTTTATTCACACGTGCCATTGCTTGAGCAATTTTATCCTTTTGTACTTGACCTTGTGCTTTGTCTTTGGCCATTTTTTCCTTTAATGCTTGTTTTTTATCGGCCATCATTTGCGCACGCTCTTGTTTATTGCGCTCAAGTCGATACTCTCTAAATTCAAACCGATCTCTAGCAACATCTATTTTATGCTGATCAGCTACTTGTTTGTGATGCAGAGCTTTGGCAAATGAAAAGTAATTAACCAAATCAATATGACTAGGACAAACATACGAACAACACGCACACTCGATACAATCTAGCAAATGGTAATCCATACATTTTTCAATATTTTCACCCTTGGCATGCCAATAGATTTGTTGTGGCAATAAGCCAATTGGGCAAACAGTATTGCAAGCACCACAACGAATGCATTCTTTAGCTGGCTGTTGTGTTTTTTTATTATTAACAAAAATACAATTAGTGATTTTACAAATAGGCATGTTGGTATCTACAATATCCACGCCCATCATCATGCCGCCCATACGATAATCATGCGCTTGATTGTTCACATCAGTCAAGCCAATCACTTGTTCAAAGGAGGTACCAAGACGCACTTCAACATTCACTGGTGTCAGTGCATCCCCTGTAATAGTCACAATACGTGAAACCAAAGGTCGTTGATCGATCACAGCATCAAAAATAGCCTTAGTACTTGAAACATTTTGACACAGGACGCCTTTATCTGCTGCAAACCCGCCAGATGGAATTTCAATACCTAATAACGCTCTAATCAAAAGCTTTTCAGCGCCCGAGGTATATTTTGCAGGCAATTGAGCCAGACTAATTCGATCATTATGATTAAACATTAAAAGTGATTGATACGCCTCTTGTTTATCGTTTTCAATGGCGATAATAGCTTTTTTAGCACCTGTAATATGCAATAAAACTTCCACTCCGCGAATCACTTCTCGAGGGTGATGCTGCATTAATGCGTCATCACACATCACCCCTGGCTCACACTCTGTGCCGTTAATAATGAGAGTGTGGCAGTCTACTGCTTTGTTAAGCTTGGTATGTGATGGAAATCCCGCCCCACCCAAACCAACAATGCCTGAACGCTGGACATAATCAATCATAGTTTGTCGATCACACTGCAAGAAGTCATTGCCGCACCCTTGTGTTTTAATCCACTCGTCTTGGCCATCAGATTCAATGCTAATACAATTAGCCTTCAGTCCTGATTTATGCGGAATTATTTGTTGACTGATGTCCACAACCGTGCCAGAAATAGACGCATGAATTGGCACACAAAACTGATCTTGTGTTTGTGCAATGACTTGTCCTGTCAGCACCCTATCGCCCACTTTAACACAAGGTTTAGCTTCATCACCAATACGCTGTTGAAGTGGTAAAACCACCCGATTTGGCAAAGGCGCTTGAATAATTTTCACCTGTTCAACCGGATAAGGATTTTTAATCACCACACCTCCTGAAAATGCATAATCAGACACGCGCCTCTCCTGGAATCTTAGGTATAAATGTTGATAAAGTTGGCTTGACTTCCTTAACATAGATACAGTCAACCGGACAAACAGGAATGCACAAGTCGCAACCTGTACATTCTTTTTCAATCACTGTTGTCATAACTTTTGAAGCGCCTACAAATGCATCCACTGGGCAAGCCTGAATACACAAAGTGCAGCCAATACACAACTTCTCATCAACATACACAACATGATCCGGTTTGGTTTCTCCATGCTCTTCGTTTAACATCAAAGTCTCTACACCAAGTAATTCAGCCAGCGCATCTGCGCCCTCTTGCCCACCAGGCGGACATTGATTAATTTGCGCCTCACCTTTGGCTAGTGCTTCAGCATAAGGACGACATCCAGGAAAATCACACTGACCACATTGGGTTTGCGGCAAAATAGCATCAATTTGATCCACCAATGGATTACCTTTGACTTTAAATCGAACAGCTGCATAGCCCAAAATCAATCCGAGAATTAGCGTTAAACTGGAAAAAATAATAATCGATTCTATCACTAAGCCAATCCAATAAATCCCATGAATGCCATAGACATAAGCCCAGCAGTAATAAGTGCAATAGGCGCACCTTTAAAGGCGGCAGGCACATCAGCTGTATCAATATGCTCACGAATTGCTGAAAACAAGACCAAGACAAAAGAAAAGCCGACGGCAGCGCCAAAGCCATATACGGCTGACGCTAAAAACCCATGATCTTGATTAACATTAAGTAAAGCAACGCCCAATACGGCGCAATTGGTGGTAATAAGCGGTAAAAACACACCCAAAGATTGATGCAAAACTGGCGAAGTCTTGTTAACCACAAGTTCTGTAAATCCAACCACACCGGCAATGGTTACAATAAAGGCAATAGTTCGCAAGTACTGCATATCAAATGGCACCAAAATATAGGTATTAATAAGATAACTAGATACACTCGCGAGCGTTAGCACAAAGGTTGTTGCAAATCCCATGCCAATAGCGGTTTCAACTTTTTTGGAAACACCCATAAATGGGCATAATCCTAAGAATTTTACCAAGACGAAGTTGTTGACCAAAATCGTACTCACTAAAATTAAAACATATTCATTCATAGCGCTGATTTTAGCTTAAAAATAGCTTTGATAGGCCAAATGAACAAATCAGCAATAGGGCGCCACCCACCCATTGTTTAAACAGTTGATCGTTTTCTATAATTTTCTGATGCGCTTTAATACCAATTACATGACCAACGGCCGCAATTGGAATCAGTGCTAATGAAAACTGCCAGTCAATCATCACATCCATGGCAAGAAACGCAATCATCTTAATACTGACCAACAAAAACCAAAGTACAAATAACGTATTACGCAGATAATCTTTGGCCACATGACGCATATATACAGCCACAATGAGTGGCGCACCAGTAAGTGATGTGCCGGCCACGTAGCCACCTATAATCAATAAAAACTTATCTACCCAAGGCTTATGCGAGGTAATCTTATGGTCAAAAATCCAGGTAATCGCATAAAAAATTGTGATTAAGTATATAAACACAATTACCACCACATCGGGCAAACTCAATAAACCAGCAACACCAATAAGTGTCGGTGGGATGATCCATAATAATGAACGCTGTAAATAGTGCCAATCAACCTTTTTGATTGACTTGAGTAACGTTAACGAGGAAAAAAATAGAAGGTGTAAACCGATAATTGGCAACCAATAAATTGGACTACCGCCTAATAACAACATCAAGGGTAAGCCAAGTGCTGCGCCACCAAAACCAAGGCCAGTGCGCACAAAACCTGTCCACAAAAAAATCAAACCAACCAGCACCAGACTGGCAGCATCAAAACTCATTAACGCAATGTAGCTGCTAGCTTTTCGGCACTTCTTTGGGTAATTTCAGCATCTTTAGCCTCAACCATGACTCGAATCAATGGTTCAGTACCTGAAGCACGAATCAGCACTCTTCCTTCATCACCTAACTCCGCCTCTACTTCTTGAATGGCTGCATTTAACTGCTGATGATTATCAAGATCAATCTTTTTGTTAGTTTTAACATTAATTAGTACTTGTGGGTATTTGACCATTTCATTTTTTAATTGATTGAGGCTTGTGCCGCTTTTTGCTAAAACTGCCAATACTTGTAGTGCAGAAATAATACCGTCACCCGAAGTGGTTTTATCCAAACAAATCATATGTCCAGAACCTTCACCACCTAAAATAGCGCCATGTTTTTTCATCTCTTCCATCACATAGCGGTCGCCGACATCGGCTTCAATAAAATCAATATCAAGATCTCTTAAGGCGTGGCGCATACCTAGATTAGTCATTTTAGTGCCAACGACAATATTATTAACTAAACACTGTTGCGCCTGCCAAGCTTTGGCGACAATAAACACCAATTCGTCACCATCAATCAGCTCACCTTGATGATCAACCATCATTAAACGATCACCATCGCCATCAAAAGCAATGCCTAAATCGGCGTGATTTTCAAGTACCACTTCTTGTAAATGTTGTGTATCTGTTGCACCACAATTTTTGTTAATATTAAAGCCGTCTGGTGCATTATTAATCACGGTAATATTAGCGCCTAATTCTGAAAAAACATCCTTAGCAATGTGATAAGTCGCACCATTGGCACAATCGATAATGATATTAAGTCCATCTAGACTAATCGCACGATCAAAGGTTGATTTGCAAAATTCAATATAACGACCTATTGGCTGTTCGTGTCTGCGAGCTTTTCCAATTTTGTCAGAACTGACACTCTGCATGGGCTCGGCTAATTTTTGCTCAATTTTTGCCTGATCTTCATCACTTAGTTTAAGACCTTTGTCTGAGAAGAACTTAACCCCATTATCTTGAAAGTGATTGTGAGAAGCGCTAATAACCACGCCCGCAGTCGCGTTGTAAGTTTGTGTTAAATAGGCGATAGCAGGTGTGGGCATTGGACCTAGCAAACCTACGTCAACACCAGCCGATAAAAAACCTGCCTCAAGTGCCGATTCAAATAAATATCCCGACACACGCGTATCTTTGCCGATCACCACACTCGCCTTACCTTTTTCTGACAAAACAGAGCCCACTGCCCAGCCCAGCTTTAAAAAGAAATCGGCAGTAATAGGTGCTACACCCACTTCACCACGAATACCATCTGTTCCAAAATAATTAGTCAATCTATTCTCCATTTACTGCTTGCAATGTTCGCAGGGCATCTTTAGTTGCCAATACATCGTGCACACGCACAATATCTGCTCCATTTTGAACTGCTATTATAGCGCCTGTAACACTGCCAATTGTGCGACCTTTAATATCTCTGTCATCTAGTATAGAGCCAATCATAGATTTTTTAGAGAGTCCTGCTAAAAGTCTGCAGCCCAGGTCTTTAAACTCATCGAATCGACGCAAAATCTCTAAATTATGCGCCAAGGTTTTGCCAAATCCAAAGCCAGGATCTAAAATAATTTTATCTGGTTGAATGCCTGCACGTTCGCAAGCATCAACCCTTTGCTGAAAGAATTGCTGAATATCCTCTATAACGTCGCCATAGACAGGATTTTTCTGCATAGTTTGAGGTGTTCCTTGTCTATGCATAAGGCATACATCTACTTCTAGGGAGGCGGCCATTTGCAAAGCGCCATCAGCCTGTAAAGCATTAACATCGTTAATAAACGTAGCGCCTGCCTCTACCGCTTGTTGCATGACTTGAGGCTTAGAGGTGTCAATTGAAATGGTGGCTTTGGTTTGACCAGATAGCGCTTTAATCACGGGCACAACACGACTTATTTCGTCAGCTTCACTCACAGACGCCGCCCCAGGACGGGTTGATTCGCCACCAATATCAATAATATCAGCACCTTGATTCAGCAAGCGCGTAGCGCCATTAATCGCATCTTCGAGATGAAGGCATTGTCCGCCATCCGAAAAAGAATCTGGCGTGACATTCAAAATGCCCATCACCAGAGTTTGAGGATTTTTAATAGTCATAACGACTATTAACTACCACTAGGCGATTTTGGCGTCGCCATCGAGTGGCTTTTCATCAGAATCATGCGTATCGTCTGCCTGAACACCTGAGCCCAATTCAGTTGAGACTACCTCTGAATCAATCACCACTGCTGCTTCACGAATTGGCTTACGATTCATTAAATCATCAATTTGTTCTTTATCAATAGTCTCAAATTCAACCAAGGCCTTAGTCATGGCATGTAATATATCTATATTTTCTTCAAGAATTTTTTTAGCGGCTGCATAGTTTGTGTCAATAATTTTACGAATCTCTGAATCAACATCTTTAAACGTATCTTCTGAGATATGTTTATGCTTAGTTACTTGCTTGCCTAAAAATACTTCACCATCGTCTTCGCCATAGGCTTGTGGACCTAATACATCTGACATTCCCCACTGTTTCACCATCTTATGCGCAATTTCAGTAGCTCTTTCAATATCATTGCTTGCGCCTGTAGTAACAGCATCATCACCATAAATCAAACCTTCGGCAATACGCCCGCCATATAAGGCTGCAATTTGTGAATTAAGCTTACGACGAGACACGCTGTAACTGTCTTTTTCTGGCAAAAACATTGTGACTCCAAGCGCCCTACCTCTAGGAATAATACTTACCTTATAAACTGGATCATGTTCTGGCACTAGACGTCCAACAATAGCATGACCCGCTTCATGATAGGCTGTCATCTCTTTTTCAGCCTCATCCATCACCATGGTTTTACGCTCAGAACCCATCATGATTTTATCTTTAGCTTTTTCAAATTCTTGCATACCAACAAGATTCTTATCTTTTCCTGCTGTAATTAAGGCAGCCTCATTACACAAATTAGCTAAATCTGCACCAGAAAAACCAGGTGTACCTTTGGCAATATTAATCGACTTAACATTTTTCGCGATAGGTAGCTTACGCATATGAACTTTCAAAATAGCATCACGGCCATTAATATCAGGCAAACCTACCATAACTTGACGATCAAAGCGCCCAGGACGCAACAATGCCGGATCCAATACATCTGGACGGTTAGTTGCCGCAATGACAATAATACCTTCCGAACCTTCAAAACCATCCATCTCAACCAGCATTTGGTTTAGCGTTTGTTCACGCTCATCATGACCACCGCCCATGCCAGCGCCACGCTGACGACCCACTGCATCAATCTCATCAATAAAAATAATACAGGGTGCATTCTTCTTAGCTTGCTCAAACATGTCTCGAACACGTGATGCACCTACACCAACAAACATCTCTACAAAATCAGAACCAGAGATAAAGAAAAACGGCACTTCAGCCTCACCGGCAATCGCTTTGGCTAATAAAGTTTTACCTGTACCAGGAGGGCCAACCAAAAGCACGCCTTTAGGAATTTTTCCACCTACTTTAGTAAACTTGCCTGGATCTGATAGAAAATCAACCAATTCAGCCACATCCTCTTTAGCTTCTTCAACACCAGCAACGTCTTTAAAGGTTACATTGGTTTCATCCTTAGGAATTAAGCGCGCTTTAGACTTGCCAAAGCTCATCGGGTTTTTGCCACCCATCGCACCGCCTGCGCCCTTCATAGTGTAAAGAATAACTGCAATTAGCAATAAAATTGGCGCCAGTGAAATAACCAGTTGTTTAAAAAACCCTTCTTTTTCAGGTGGCTTGGCCACCACATTCACGCCGTTATCAAGCAAATCACCCATCAGGCCTAAGTCCCCTGGTGAATACGTAGAAAAGCGTTCACCACCAGCACCAACACCAGAAATACTACTTCCGGCAATAGTTACTTCGGAAACATCTCCTTGCTTAACACTTTGAATAAACTGAGAATATGTAATTTCACTTTTCTGTTCATTAACCTCAAATTGGCTAAAAATAGAAGTAAGAATACTGCCCAAAACCAGCCACAACAATAAATTTTTAAACATGACGCAATACTAAAATTATAAAAAATAAGACAGGTAACTATACCCTATTGTGCACTTACATATGAGGCGATGGCGTTTTTTCAAGGTTTTTCAACAAAAAAAACTAAATTCTGTCATAATTCTTTTACTTATAAAATTAAACCGTTATTGCTATGTCAAAAATTAATCTCTTAACTCTTTTTCTTACAACTGCTCTGCTAAGCTCTTGTGGCTTTCACACGCCCGTTAAAAATACATCTTTAAATGCTGTTGTTTTGAGCGCCAATGCCAATGAATTTGCACGTGAACTACAAACAAGATTTAACCAAGATGCGGCGCAAAACTTAACCATTCAACTAGGCTCAGAAATACGCAAACAACAAACTGCTTCATACACATCTAGCAACTCTGTCAACAGCTATACATTAAGTTTAAATGTGCCAGTTAAAGTGTTCAACGCTAAGCAAAAACTACTACTATCTCAAGACTTAACAGCCAACTTACACTTAAACAAAATAACCACTTCAACACAGGCTGACAGACTTCAAATTGAAGAGGCTTATAAACAACTCAGAAACACTTTAATTAAAAAATTAATTAGAAGACTGTCAAAGCTCAATGAGAATTAAGCCAGAATCGCTTAACACTCAACTGGCAAAACAGCTTGAACCACTCTACTTTGTTTTTGGCGCAGAGTTTTTATTAATCGAACAAAGTCTTAATGACATTAATATGACTGCTAAACAAGCGGGCTTCGATGAAAAAACCAGTTTTGAGATTGATGGCAATTTTGACTGGGGTTTGATTACCGCCGAGATTGCCAATACATCTTTATTTTCACCAAAACGCATTATTGAATGTAGACTCAAAACAGGCAAAATTGGCGTCAAAGGATCAAAAGCCTTAGCTACTCTTGCTAGCAACCTTCCTAGCGATATCTTATTGATAATATCCACGGCAAAACTGGATCTTGCACAACAAAAAAGCAAATGGTTTAAAACTCTAGAGCAGCATGGCGGCGTAATCCAACACTGGGAAATAACTCGCGAGCATCTAGTAGGCTGGGTTAGCAACCATATGGCTAGCATTGGACTGAAGGCCAACAAAGAAGTGGCACAAAGTATTGCTTTTTGCACAGAAGGAAATTTACTGGCCTCCATGCAAGAAATTCAAAAACTAAAGATGACTTATCCAGACGGACAAATAAACACCCAGGATTTTCTTGATCAAGCGCAAGAGCAGTCTCAATATACGGTTTACGGTCTAATTGATGCAGCTCTATTGGGTGACGCTTCTCAAATTAGCAAAATTTATAAAACGCTGCTTAATGATGCCGCCATGCCAATTGTATTAAGTAGTGCGTTGTATCGAGAGATTAAGTCTATCATCGATATGTCGATTGCAATACACCAAGGAGGCGCGCTCAATGACATATTACAAACCCATCGAATTTGGAACAAAAGACAACCTGCAATAACCAATATTCTCAAACGTCACCCTTACCAACGTCTACAAAAACTACTATTATCGCTCGGACGTATTGACCGCTCCATCAAAGGCATGGATAATCTTAATATCGTAGATGAATTACACACGCTTTTATTAAATTTGGCTGGAAAGAAACAATGGCTTCAATAGAAAACTTAATTACCGAACTAGGTACAAAAGCGAGTATTGCCGCTAAAAGCTTACGCAGCGCAACCACTCAAACAAAAAACAGTGCGATCAATAATATTGCTGAGATAATTGATCAAAATAGGGCTACTATCCTTAAGGCTAATCAACAAGATGTTGCGCAAGGCAAAAACAACCAACTAGACGAAGCGCTTATTGACAGACTCATTCTCGACGATACACGCATTGACGGCATTATTGAAAGCCTTAATCAAATTGCTGCCTTGACCGATCCAATCGGCGAAATCACTGATTTAAAATTCCGCCCAAGTGGCATTCAAGTTGGCAAAATGCGTGTGCCTTTAGGGGTGATGGGTATTATTTACGAATCACGCCCAAACGTTACCATTGACGCTGCCGCTTTGTGTCTAAAATCTGGCAATGGCGTTATTTTACGTGGTGGCTCAGAAGCCATACATTCCAATTTAGCACTGTATCAATGTATTAAAAAAGGTTTGTTTGCTGCCAATTTAGATGAACATTGTGTGCAGCTCATCGACACTACCGATCGCGCTGCAGTTGGGGCGTTAGTTCAGGCGTCTGAATATGTAGATGCCATTATTCCACGTGGTGGCAAGGGACTGGTTGAAGCGATTAGCCAAAGTGCTACCGTACCGGTTATCAAACACCTTCATGGCGTTTGTCATACTTATATTGATAAAGACGCCGATACCGAAAAAGCCATTAAAATTGCCTTTAATGCCAAAACACGTCGCTATGGCGTCTGTAACGCCATGGAAACACTACTTGTGCATGCATCTGCTGCTGGCAGAATATTGCCTGAACTTATTGCTGAATACGCACTTAAGGGAGTTGAACTGAGAGGTTGTGAGCAAACCTGTCAATTTTCCAAACAAATTATTAAAGCAACTGACAAAGACTGGGATACTGAATATTTAGCCGCAATTCTCTCTATACGCATCGTTAACTCTATGTCCGATGCAATTGAGCACATTGAACAACACGGTTCAGGGCATACTGAATCCATTGTCACCGAAAACTATACCTCAGGTCGTCGCTTTATCACCGAAGTCGACTCTGCCTCGGTCATGATTAATGCCTCTACAGGCTTTGCTGATGGCTTTGAATATGGCTTTGGTGCTGAAATTGGCATCAGTACAGATAAATTTCACGTACGTGGCCCAGTTGGCCTAGAAGGTTTAACCTCACAAAAATACATCGTCCTTGGTGACGGCCACATTAGACAATAAACCCCATTTAAAACAATGAATATAGAAAATACATTAGCCGTTTTCCAGCGCGGAGCGGATGAAATATTGCCACTTGATGAGCTAAAGAAAAAATTAGATAAAAACAAACCTTTGCGTATCAAAGCTGGCTTTGATCCAACAGCGCCTGATTTACACCTAGGTCATACGGTGTTAATCAATAAGCTCAAACAATTACAAGATTTGGGTCATGAGATCTTGTTCCTAATTGGTGATTTCACCGGCATGATTGGCGACCCTACCGGCAAGAGTGCCACGCGCCCACCACTCACCGAAGAGCAAGTGGTAGAAAACGCTCAATCTTACCAAGATCAAGTCTTTAAAATTCTGGACAAAGAAAAAACCAAGGTTGTTTATAACGCTGAGTGGATGAGTAAAATGTCATCCGCTGATATGATTAAACTCGCCTCTCAGCAAACCGTTGCTCGTATGCTTGAGCGTGATGATTTCTCTAAACGCTACAAATCTGGCAAAAGCATCTCTATCCATGAGTTTTTGTACCCTTTAATTCAAGGCTACGACTCAGTTGCACTAGAGTCAGATCTTGAGCTGGGTGGTACTGACCAAAAGTTCAATCTTTTAATGGGTCGTGAATTACAAAAACAAGCCGGCATGGAACAACAAGTTATCCTTACTATGCCAATTTTAGAAGGCTTGGATGGCGTACAAAAAATGTCAAAATCACTCGATAACTACATCGGTATCGATGATGCACCAGACGACATGTTTGGCAAGATTATGTCAATTTCTGATGAGCTGATGTGGCGCTATCTTGAACTACTCAGCTTTGAATCATTAGAAACCATTGCCTCTTGGAAAACAGAAGTAGAAAATGGTGAAAACCCACGCAATATCAAGTTTCGCTTAGCAGAAGAAATCATCACAAGATTTCATAGCAGTGAAGCCGCCAAACAAGCACAACAAAATTTCATTAATCGCTTTGCGAAAAACAAAGTGCCTGATGAAATGCCAGAATTTAGCTTTGACGCTGGCATCAAAATTGCCAATTTGTTAAAAGACGCTGGCTTAGTAAATTCTACTTCAGATGCCTTTAGGATGATCAAAGAAGGCGCTGCCAAGATCGAAGGTGAAAAAATCGATGATCGTAATCTAGTGCCTGAAGCTGGCACAGCTGTCTATCAAGTGGGCAAGCGCAAATTTGCGAGAGTGACAATTCAGTAAAAAAATGCTATAATG
>JAHZJR010000117.1 GCA_022600805.1 Pseudomonadota bacterium | reverse complement strand
GATCTCTGCCGAATCAAAACGGCACGGTACGGGGTGGGGTCCCGCAGTACCTTTTTTTTTCTAGCCGCTACGATAGTATGTTTAGTCGTTTGAGTTGGAAGCGTAACGCGTTGCGATACATGCCGGGCATCATAACCGCTACGTTATCTACTGCAGGTTTTAACCACGGGTTACGAGGGATAACGACCGCTTGTTCGGTTAGGTCCTGTACCATGCGTAACTTAGCGCCTTTCGGTACGCCTCGTTTGATATTGCGTGATCCGCCAACAACGCGGAATATACCTTTTTTTCTACCTAGATCAAGAAATATATAACGCTTACCTGTTCGTACTGCATCTTGTATGCGAAATACAATAGCCTGTTTTCTATTCTTAGCACGACGCCCGCGCTGCTGTAATCTGATATTACCGATACGGTTCGGTTTACGTGGTAGGCGTGTACGTGGTTCCTGTTTGTATTGTCCTGCAGAAAACCCGGTCGGTATCGCGACACCCTCTTTACCCTGCTTACGCTTGACGCCGCCGAACTCTTGATCCGCCATATAGTCGGCTATCGAACCCACGGTCGCCGCTTGCCGCGATACGTGTAATGTCCTCGACTGTACAACCCGGACCGACTGTTTAGTAAACCGGTTACGTTCGATCATTTTTACGCTAATGTCTTTTTGTGCAACTTCACGCGTTTTAAATGCTGCGGTGTTGATCGTGTTTTTTGTTGCGAACGGGAACGCTCGATCCCCGAAGGTTTTTAAATCACGCTCTAATTTTTTTATCTCTTTATCGTCAACTTTTATCATCGGCTCGCCTCCGTTTGATCCCACAATACCACACTTATCCGTTACCCTGCATACCCTTCGAATACCCACCGTTTTAAAATCGAAGGGTATTTTATAACTCGTTGTTTTCGTTATTTTTATTACTATAATACCCTTCATACCCTTCATATTAGTTAAGTTAGTTCAATACAGGGGAATATATACAGTGTATAGCGGCTACGTATAGTGTATAGCGGCTACGTGTAAAAAAAGGTGTTTCGCGGGGTGAGGTAGGACCGGTGCGGGGTATGGTGGGTGGTGGGTATTTTTCGTTTTTTATCAATGTTATCAGTAACTTGCCGATACCCACCGATTACCCACCACCGCTAATTTAACGATTCGGTGGGTATAGATAGCGGCTATAATACGTTTCGTAGCGGTTATAGCCGCTAACGATAGCGGCTACGACGATACATAAAACACCTATAGCGGCTACGATCAAGATCGTAACGACCTGATAAACGCGATCAGATCGTCCTCGTTTATTTCGTAAATGGTGTTATCCCCTTCCTCGGTTATTATCACACCGTTGAACCGTCCGCCGGCTTCGCGAAATTGCGTTATTAAATCGTTGTTGTTAACAGGTAACACAACGTCCGGGACCGCCGCTTCGAGTTCAACGGTGCAAACGCATAGACCATGCCACCGTTCGCCGTCGTGGTATTTTATGTTTGAATGGTCGCCTGATATCTGTACGAGGTAATATTCCCGATCGTTATCGAACCGCGCCGCGCTCATTGATCCATTTTTAAATTTTACTTGCTGCATTATTTCGCCCCTAAATGGTAACGTAACACCGAACCCAATATAAAAAACATAATGAACACCGCACAAAAAAACGCGTTAAATAACGGGTCCGGTTGTTCCGTTTTCGGTGTTGATACGACCCACCCGATATATATCGGACCGATGATATAAGCAAATATTACTAACGCTGCAGCGGCGATATTCATGTTTTACAACTCCCCGACGCCGGGGCGTCGTTTATCTGTTTTAGTATTTTTTGGACCTTGCTAACGCAACGTATTAACCCGATCGCGGTCGCTTCGACATTAACCCCGTCGGTTATCGTTACCCGACGGTCTTTTCCGATCGTTATTTTTATGCCCGGTTGTGTTTGTAACCACCACACGGCGCGGATCATATTCATTGCGTCGCGTCCTTGATCGCGTCCATTTCCTCGCGTAATTCATTAATACGTTTATCGACGATACGGATCGCCGCCGCTTGCGCTTCGGTCATGGTTTTAACGTTTTTAAGTATACCGGTTTTAATTCCGACAATTTGCGCGTTTAAAACGAATTTACCGGGGTAGTAAATATGATCGGTCGATATTGACATCCTTATATTCCCGTGTTTAATCACGTACGTTTTCGGGATACGCTCTTTATCGTCGCGACGATAACTTGTTATGTCTTGCCATTTAATCATTTTTTTACCTTCGGACCTTTCATTCGATGTAATACTTCCCCGGACGTATAGTTTAACGAGCGGACCCAATCGTCGCCACGCTTTACGAATACCTTACCGTGTAACCCGATCTTATAAACCTGATTATCGATCGTTACTGTTTTTTTGTTACTCATAATCCCCGCCTAGATTTTTTCGACTTATAACGTCGGTTATCGTTGTTGTAATATGTTTTATTATTCTGTTTCGGTTCGATCGCTTCCGGGATCATGTAACGCCGATCTAACGACGACGGCAACACCCCGGCAGCGATTAGCAGTTTTTCAGGTCCTTCTATCGCCGGTCTATACTCGTTTTCCTGTAATACTATTTGTAATTTATCGATACCGTTTAATATTTCCTCGCTCGTTGCGTTATTCCAATCGATAAACTGTTCGGATTTACCCGTCGCGCTCGCTTTATTAATAACCATCGTTTCGAAGTGCGCCCCGTGCATGGTATCGAGCATATCGAGCATACGCCTAACGTCGACGTTATGGGGTGTACCGATTATTAGTAACTTACTCATAATCAAACACCACACGGATAATATCGGACTCGCGGACCGGTTCGCCGTTATCGTCGAGTTGTGCATCGATCGCGGTACCGACTAGAAACGTATCAACAACACTCGTTACGCGCCACGTACGCCCGTTACGGCAGAATGTGGCGTCCATTGCTGCAACGACCTCGGTATCGCCCGGCACGGTGTTAGAATCGATCCCACGCGTTACACCGGGTATTTTATTTTGCATTATTTACACCCTGTACAGTTTATAACGATCGGATCGTCCGCCTCGGTACACGCTTCGACATTACACGTATATAAAACCGACGTCCAAAATACAATAACGAATAACCAAAATATACGACTACGCATTATTTAACCTCTCGCGGATCATGCGGACCACGGCGTCGAGTACGTTAGATACCGTCCCGGCAAGTATTGAACCTTTGACCGCCGTCGGTTGTACTCTTTTTAAAACACTAAACTCGTCGAATAGTTCGCGTGGGATACGGTTTTCGTCCGCCTCTTTTAATCGCTGCAGTAAATACCGCTCTTGATTTTCAAGGTTAACGATTTGCGCTTCTAGTTCCTCGACGCGGTTTTCGAGTCGTTCGATATAATCGATTGCTTTTCGAAACGATACATTAGCGTGTACGTTAGGCGGGTCGATCTCTTGATCTCGTAATTGTTTTAATCTGTTTAAATATTCGCTCACGACATTACCCCTTCCGGTTCGGTCCATTCAAAGTCTAACCCTAAATAAGACATTCTAAATTCGAATTCGGCTATAGTTGAATCGACCGCCGCTTCGCATTCTGCAGGACAATAAAGTCGCATTAACATTAACGCTTTATAACCGTTTTTCGCTTCGGCTTCGGTTGTCTGCGTATTAAATAAATTACGCGTTTCGCCTAAATCGCGGAACACATTTTCGGGTATTTTATAATACTCGTCGATACTCGCTTGTTTATAGTCGCTGCTCATTTTTCTAAATCCTCGCGTATTTGTTTTAATATATCGTTACCGTGTCGCCGTGCTGCTTGACGTTCGGCGCGTTTACGTTGTTTTTTTTCGGCTTTAATCGTCTGCCATGATTTACACCCCGGCGGATCGTCGTCGGCGTCCCATTGATAACCACACCGGGTACAGCTAAACGCCCCGGTACGGTCCCGACGCGCCCTACACGCAGTAGACAACCCAAACACCCCGGCGCAATATACAACGCGTTATAGTGCGGCTACCCGCTTCGCGTATTGCGTCCCCTAAACCTTTTCTAGCTATTATTTTCATTATTCGATACTTTCTAACAATGCTTTTGTTTTTGGTTGTTTCGACGCGTACGCCCGGACCTTGTCCGCCTCGGTTTTAACACCGTTTAGCGCACTAACTTCGTTACGCGGATCGGCGACCCATATTTTAATTTGAATTAATCCCGCCGCTTTACGTTTCGCGTTACTTTTCGCGGTACGTTCCGCCCCGGTCATTGCTTTAGATTTGATAACCATTATATTTAACCTCTTTTATAGTTTTATAGAATTTTAAACGGGTTTTCCCGCGATACGGTTTACCGGCAATCTCGATAATTACCCCGGTGCCGATATATGTTAGTTGTGGTGAAATTTCCGCCGTGCTAGATAACGGGAACGCTGCGTTATATGGTGTAACGAACCCGCTATCTAATTTACATAGTCGTTTCGGCATTAAAGACGGTACCCGATATTAACCATGTAAAAAGGATCGGGACGTCCGACCCCGTATGAATCGATCGACAGCGTATAGCGGCGAATTTCAATACCCGCCCCGGCGTGTAACTTCAAATGCTCGCCGTTAACATTCGTCATAAACATAGAAGGACCTGTTTCGACATAGATCGCATTATTTCGACCTTTCGGCAATTTATATTTAGCGTCCAAACCTGCCGCGATATTAATACCGTCGCTAAAATTCTGGTCGTTCTCGGTTGATAACCACATTAACGACGGGTTAAAACAAATGCGCGTAGAATAACAAAGTTTTTCCTGTACCGTAAATTTAATCGAACCGGTGTTATTCGTGTCGCCGATAGACATACCGCCGCTAATTAATAATTCCGGTTCGGTCATAATTAGTGTTTCTGAAAACCACCGATCGTCCGCGATCGCGCCGGTGCTGATTGTTAATAGTGCCGCTACTGCTAATATTGATTTTTTCATGTTATTACCCTATTTTAGTTAGTTGAGTTTTAATTGTAGGTTAAGGGGCTAACACTTGTCAACCCCTAACAGCAAATTAATTTAACAATCGTTCATTATTGAATAGACGCCGATATCGTTGCCGTTTACGTCTTCGTATTTAATATGCTCGATAACCATTTCGATTAAACGTTCGGTGCTAATACTTACCGGGTGTACGTAAATCGAACTATATTTATCGAACCCGTCGTCGCCGTCAAAATAAACGTATCCGTCGCCCCGGACGACTTCGATATCCTTGTCTTGGAACTCGTCCCGGATCGCTTCGTTTACTTGTTTGAAATTAGCCATTGTTACGCCCTCGGTATACTAACGTTTAATTTCGTTTCTAAACTATTCGCGGCTTTATGGTATGCCAACGCTTGACCGCGTGTTATTTCGCCCGTAGCGACCGCGTCTTCGGTCCCTGCGAACCATGTCGAACCCTCGCAGCACTCGCGAAGGACAAGCAATTCCGCGTCGCTGAATATGGACCGGGACGCCCCGTTCATTTTTAACATATAGATCGCGTCTTCGAGTGCGATCGGTCCGAATACCGGGAAGTCCGCGTCGGTCAACACCTCGATAATCGCGTCGTCTACTTCTAACCGGTGTAGGATTATTTCCCATTCTGTACGTGTAAATTTCATGTCGTTACCTTTCGAATATGTTGCGGCGTGTTGGTGTTGGTTTACGCGCCTCGTTGATAAAAAATATAGCGGTTGCGGTTGATGTAATAACCATAATTGCGATTTCGATAATTCCCATTTTCCCGACCCCTATAAAGTGTTATTGCTTAACTGTTATAGAGATTATACGCAAGGGGTTAACACTTGTCAACCCCTAACGGTAAATTATTTTTGATAAATTGTAACGGTTGCATAATCGACCGACGGGTCGTAGTTGCTGTATTCGTGCATGTCGAGGAACGTTTCCGCGCCGTCGATACCGTTGTCGTAACATAACTCGTCCATATCCGGGTATTCTGCTATAACACTATCGATAAACTTTTTAGTTAGCGGTCCGGTGTAGTAAATAGGGTCGTAATGACGATCGCCGTCCTTCATCATTATTAGCGAAGGTTCGCCCCGTGTGAATTTATAACCACAATCCCGAACCGCTTTAACGGCGCGTTGATATTCTTTAGATATAGCCGCTTTAAGATCGACCATTTTGTCGAATTTAAAACCGGTATACTCGACGCCGTTCGCCTCTAAATAACCTTTCCAATGCGCTAATAAACGATCTTGATCGGTAACACTAACGTCGAGGCGGTGTTCGTTGAATTTGCCGCCGGTCATGTTATAGCTTTTTCCGACCTTTTCGCATTTCATACCGTTTTGACTGTAGATTAATTCGCGTACTTGCTGTTTAGGCATTTTTATAATTTCGAATTCGGTAGCGCTGATCTTGTCGTTTTCGTCGGTTACATTTTCCATAACGCGACGGTTTCCGTATGATTCTACGCAGCAATATAATTCGCCGTTTATGTAGCGGGTGTCTGTTTTGTTAATAATTGCGTTCATGTCGTTACCTTTATTAGTTGCGTTTGTTGTTCCAGTGATTAGAAGTATACGCAAGGGGTTAACGAATGTCAACCCCTAACACGAAATTAATTTAAAATAATTGTAATACCCACGCGCGGACGTTAAAACGCATGTCCCGGAACCCTTCGTCTATACACATTATTTCAACCCACCCGCCGCGCGGTTTAACTTTTATTACTTTATATACCGGGTTCGGGTTACATATCGATTTAACCTCTTGTCCGACTCTTACTTCGTTAAAATTCATTTCCCTAAACTCCCGGACCCCGAAGGGTCCCTATTATTACCAGTATTTACGGTCGTCTAATTGTGCGGTTAAAAAATCGCGTAACGCTTCGATATCCCCGCGATCGTAACTATGGAATTGGTGTTCGGTTTTAAATGCGCCCGATTCGTATTGTCTGTATTCCTTCATACACATATCTATAGTACCGTCCCGGCGCGTTGTGCTTGCGTTAAGGTGTCGTATTGAACTGCGACCGATATAGCCGGTATCGCTTTTATACGCTTCCTCTTGAATGTGCAAACCCATCGTATCGATTTTTGGACCGTGTTGTCTTTTTTCGTTGCTCATGTCGTAAACTCCCGGACCCCGAAGGGTCCCTGTTATTAAAAAGTTAAATATAAACCGGTTTCGGTTTCGAAATGTTTTTTTAACATATCGTCGTATAAACCCTCGCTAACGCTACGTACTGTATAATTCATGCCGCGAATGTAACCGAACTCGACGTCGTATGTATCCATAGCGTTTAATGTAATTTTGATATAATTCGCCTTGTTTTTAGCTTTAGCAGTAAAGCGGAAACTAACGAAGTTTTCCTCGTCTGATTTAACGAAATTTTTAGCGCCGGTCATAGCGGCTAATACGTTAACGCCGCCCTCGCGTTGTGCTAGTTGATTTAATGTTAAGCTTGCGTCGATCATGTTGTAACCTCGTTAGTTGCGTTTGTTGTTCCAGTGATTAGAAGTATACGCAAGGGGTTAACGAATGTCAACCCCTAACACGAAATTAATTTAAAATTTTGCGGTTTCGTCGATAAATGTAGATATACGGACCGGGATTTCGCCATTTTCGAAGCGGCGTTTAGCTTCGATCGCTTGTTCTAATGCTGCCGGTTGCCATTTAAATTTAGCGTGGTAATCATCATTTAAACGATCTATTTGGCGTTGGGCGTCGTTAATTATGTGTTCGCGCATCCATTCGGACCATGCGTTATTAAACCATTCTTTAGCGTCTTCGGCGGTTTCGTATATCGCTGTATCGGGTGAGTAATTCGAACCACGCATTAAACTATTTGTATCGTCGCTAAACAGTTTTAACTCTTTTTTACCGCAACTATGAACCGTAACCGGGCGGATAATAACGACAAGTTCGTTTTTAATTTCCTTACGACCGATAAGGTCGCAGCTAACGCCGTTAGCGTCGTATTTTTTTGTATCGCGATCATAGTATGTGTTAGAAAATGAAAAATTCCACCCGCTAATAGTAAAACCTTTATTACCTTTTTTGTTAATAATTGTATTCATGATATTAACCTCGCTAGTTGTGTTTGTTGTTCCAGTGATTAGAAGTATACGCAAGGGGCTAACGAATGTCAACCCCTAACAGCAAATTAATTTTATTTATTTTATACACGCGCAGGGGCGCCCCTCGCGGTGGGCGCTTTTCGATCTGTTTTAAGTATATGTTAGGGGCTAACGAATGTCAACCCACAGGGATTAAAATTCTATAGTTATATTTACAAACGACGGCGGTTCGTCGGGTAACGCTGATTTTTTAATATATAAACTAGGGATCGCGGCGTCGTCTTTATCATTTTTATAAACGTGCGTGTTTTTAGTTGATTTTGTAAATTGCATTATAATTTTTTTTGGTTCACTCATTATATTACCCTCTTTTTAATTATTACCGAATACAGCGGCGCCGCGATCGCCGGTCGTAACTTGTCCGCCTTGCGCGTCCTGATACGCTTTAGAGATTTCCGCGCATGTCTGCAGGTTTTCCGCTAAATGCCCGACTTTAATATATAGTTTTGGTTTACCCTGATCGATCATAATCACATTATTAACGCGACCTTTATTTAAATTTGGGTGCCACACGTAACCCATATCGTTAAGCATTTGTTTACGTTTATTTTGCGGCATTGATCGTTTAGCGCGTAGATTTTCTAATAAGTGATCGAGCGCTATCGATGATATCCACCCGCCCGCGAAACCGGGGCGACCTTGTTCGATCGCTTCTAATATCTCTTGTTCGATCCCTCCGAGCGACGATTCGATTACCTCGTCGGTGCTGCTCGTTTTCGGCGCCCGGTGGCAACCCGTCGCCGGGTTAAGTTCGTCCGGGATCGCATAGTCTTCGAGGTATTTAGCGACGATCGCGTAACCGTCCGCGCGCAACCATTTATACAGGTCCGGGAAATAGTCCCCGTCCATACCGTCGCGCTCTAAATCGCCGTTATTTTGTTGTGCTGTATAGAATATAGCGAACCGGCGATCGCGACTCGTTTTACGGACCGCGTCTTTATGATTCGAATTAAACATAAAATTACAGCAAATAGATTTCATTATTTGAGCGACACCCATAGCGCGTATGGCGTGTCGATCGTTTGTAATCATCGGTTTTAATACTTCGATAACGTTTAATTTATGATCCGGGACGTATATATCCTCGACACCGATAAACAACGTACCGAACAACCACTCATTATATTTTTCGGTTAGCTGATCGGCGGGCGGCATGTGGGTAAACTTTTCCCCGATCGCAAACGCTACGCACCGGGTAAACAATGTTTTACCGTTACCCTCCATACCCTGCAGCAACGGCGCCCACTGGAATTTTACGCCTTTATGTTGAATACATGCCGCCATATAAGCGAGCAGGATAGCGCGATCGTGTTCGTCGGGTAAAACCTTATACAAATGATTTAAAAACGGTGTAACGTCGCCCGTTGCGCGTGGTGTGGACAATGGGACATAGGTATTAACCGCGTCGTTACCATCGTATTTTATAAATGATCCGGTCGGTAGGTCCGGGCGGAAACATGTCGTATCGGCTTTTTTATAGCGTACGAGTTGCGATTCGGTAAACGCCTCCCATGCCTTGCGCGTTTCTTTTTTACTGGTACCGTCGTCGAGCGGGAAAATATAACCGCCGTATAACGCGTTGAACTGATCGGGTTTTAAAAACGCCCCGCGTGGTGTAAATATTTTATGTTGATCGGATACGTAAACACACCCTTTAAAATGGTTTTTTTGTTGTTCGGCGGCTAACCATTGAAACCCGCTAATAATTTCCGGTTCGATTTCCTCGCGCATAATCGGCGCGGCTTTTTCGATCGATATTTTTTTCGGCGATCCGGTAAACGTGTTTTCGTTTTCCTGTAAACTAACGGCGCGCATAATTGTCGCGCGTAAATAGTTTTTATGTTTGGTCCATTTATCGCGGACTAATTTCGATAACCACATTAACCGCTCGATATGCTCGCAGTTTTTACCGGTCCAAAATGCTAAATGTTGCGCGAGTGCCATATCAGCGGTCGACTCGTCGAACTCGCCTTTATCGCTCGCGTCCGGGGCGTAGACGGCGCTTAACTTATCGACGTTACGTTCCCATAGATCGCGAAACGTTGCTCGCATACCGAACGTACCGGCGCCGCTCTTACTGGCTAACGCTTTTTTAATTAACGTTTCGTCGTCGGGACCGTTCCACGTTTCGAGCGGTTGCGTTGTCCACGTTTCGGGTGTAACGGTAGCGCGTGGCGGCATGTAGTTAGTTATAAATTGTTGGAACCACTCCCCGGCGTTGGTACTCGCGTCGCCGATAACGTTCGTACCGGTTAACGCAACGAATCGACCTTCGGTGTATAACTCTAAACCGAGCGGGATATTTTTACATGCGTGATCCGGGGCGGTCCCGGTGTAGGTGCCGAATATATGTAACCCGGTCCCTGATTGCGATATCTCGACGGCGGCGTTAGGAAAATACGACATAACCGTCCGCGCTGTTTCCGACCACACGCCCGGTATATCCGTCGAGCAATGATCGATATCAACAAAGTAAAACGGATCGTTATCGGTAAATACAAAACCGACGTTATAATTATCGCCCCATAACCGGGCGGTATTAATTGCGGTTTGTACATCGGTCCACGCGCTCGCGTCGTGCGCGTCTGTTACTTTCGCGGTTAAATAGTTAACAGGTAGTTTTATTAATTTGCCGTCGCATTCTACCGTGGTCCATAAAATAAATTGACGGTAGGCGGCAAGCGGCGTTAATGGTCCGGGCAACTGCAGCATTTCAAAAACTCCCGGTTATAAGTTAGCGATAATATGAGCGGCTTTTGTTTTTAATTCCTTCGACGCTTTTAACGCGTGTCGATCTTTATTCGCTAACCCTTGCGCGACTATTTCGGGGATTTCAGTTTTAACCGACGTCCGCATAATGTCGCGGCGTAATTGATTCATGTTTGTAAAATAATGCGTTATTAAACCCATACTAACGCCCGCCGCTTCCGCTACGTCGTCGCGTGTTATTTTGTTGTAACCTTTTTTGATCGATATTTTAATCGCCGTTTGTAGAATATTATCTTTACGTAACGCCGGGTCAGCGCGCAATTTAATAACGTTGTGTGTATTATTGTCAACAATTTGCGGGCGCAACTTGCTAACGAATTCGGTAAACGAACAACCCATATAATACGGGAATGACCCGATAGAAATACCGGCGCGCTCGCATAGTTCGCCGCGCGATAAGTTTATTAACCCGTTGTCCTGTACCATTTCAAGCGCTATATTTGTAATGTGTGATTTCATAATTATTATTATTCTCGTATTCGGTTTTTAAGGATAGTAACGGTTATTGTTATTACCGTCAATATAAAATGTTATTTTTCAATTCTATTTATTATTCCGATTATGATTAAAACACACCCTATTGAAATGTATGTAT
>JAHZJR010000007.1 GCA_022600805.1 Pseudomonadota bacterium | reverse complement strand
TTTAATGCCATGGAAAAAACGCAAGCTATCGCTAAAACCGATATGATTACTCGAACGCATTTTGCCCAAATGCTGGTTCAAGAGGGCGTGTGTAAAGATATGCGTAGTGTTTTTAAGCGTTTTTTAACCGGTAAAAAACCTGGTGGTGTGGGCGGTAAGTGGGCTGAGTATGATGAAGTAATTGCCTGGATACATGCGGCAGGTGGGCAAGCTGTTTTGGCACATCCATTGCGTTATCGTATGACCAATACAAAAGTTAAGCGATTATTAAGCCATTTGGCTGGTGCAGGATTAGACGGCGTTGAAGTAGTTACCGGATCTAGTAGTGCAGATGAAATAACGTTAGTGAGTCAATGGGCAAAGGAATTTAAGTTATTATCTTCTCAAGGTTCTGATTACCACGGTTGGCCAAATCAACGTGTGGCGATTGGTAAGCTGATGGAAATGCCCAATTCAGAAACTACAATATGGAGAGATTGGTTGTAATGAAACTATTAAAAATCCACCCGCAAAATCCACAACAGCGTTTAATTGACCAAGTGGTGAGCGAGATTAAATCTGGTGGCGTTATTGCCTATCCAACAGATTCGGGCTATGCACTCGGTACAGCTTTGGGTAATAAAACTGGATTGGAGCGTATTCGTCAAATCAGACAACTCTCGAAGCGCCATGATTTCACTTTAATGATGCGCGATTTAGCACATATTGGTGAATATGCTAAATTGGATAATAATGCTTTTCGCTTACTAAAGAAAATTTTGCCTGGTCCTTACACATTTATTCTAGAAGGTACGCGAGATGTACCTAAGCGCCTTTTGCACGAAAAGAAAAAAACCATTGGCCTACGTATTTCTGAACACGGCGTGGTGCAAGCCTTGCTTGCCTCACTTGATGAGCCATTGATGAGCGTGTCACTGATATTGCCCGGATGTGAATTTTACGATATTGACGACGTATGTGACGCGGTTGAAAAATTGGTTGATGTGATTGTTGATGATGGTTATTGTCCGCCACAACCAACCACAGTAATTAACCTAACCTCTGGACAGGTTGAAATTATCCGACAAGGTGCTGGCGATACCTCGCTTATCGTTTAAGTAGTGAGTTAATCAGTATAATAAAGCCTTTTTATATAATGTTTTACGCGCATGAAAACTGCACAAATTAGACAAAAATTCTTAGATTTTTACGCCTCGAAAGGCCATACCATTGAAAAGAGCTCATCACTTATTCCACATAATGACAAAACCTTGCTGTTTGTTAATGCCGGCATGGTGCCGTTTAAAGATGTGTTTAGTGGCGTAGAAAAGCGACCGTACACGCGCGCAGTTAGTTGTCAGCGTTGTGTGCGTGCTGGTGGCAAGCATAATGATCTTGAAAATGTCGGTTATACCGCACGCCACCATACTTTTTTTGAAATGCTGGGCAATTTCTCATTTGGCGATTATTTCAAACGTGAAGCCATTCAATATGCTTGGGAGTTTTTAACGGTTGAAATTGGCCTGCCAAAAGAAAAGCTATGGGTCAGTGTGTTTGAAGAAGACGATGAAGCTGAGGCGATTTGGGTAAATGAAATCGGTTTTCCTAAAAATCGTATCTCTCGTTGTGGCGCTAAAGATAACTTTTGGCAAATGGGTGATACCGGCCCGTGTGGGCCATCGAGTGAAATCTTTTATGACCACGGTGAAGAGATTGCTGGCGGCCCGCCAGGACATGCAGATGAAGATGGTGATCGCTATATTGAAATTTGGAATTTGGTTTTCACTCAGTATGATAAACAAGAAGATGGCTATTTAAAGCCGTTAGATGCGCCTTGTGTAGATACTGGCATGGGGCTTGAGCGTTTAGCTGCCGTGTTGCAGCACGAGAATAATAATTATGATACTGATGGTTTTAAGAGTCTAACTAAGGCAGTCGTTGAGCTAACGCCTAAAGATGCTGGTATTAAAACAGATAATGCGTCAGTTCGTGTGATTGCTGACCATATTCGCTCAACGGCATTTATGATTGTGGATGGTGTTATTCCATCAAACGAAGGGCGTGGATATGTACTGCGCCGTATTATTCGTCGTGCAATTCGCCATGGCCATAAAATTGGTATCGAGAAAACTTTTTTCTATCGTTTGGCGCCTGTATTGGCATTAGAGTTTAAAGAGGCTTATCCAGAGCTTAAGAAATCTTTAGCGAATGTTGAAAAAGTATTAAAGCGTGAAGAAGAGCGCTTTGCGCAAACACTAGACCAAGGTATGGGTATTTTAGAGGCCGCAATTGCCAATCTAACAGGCAGTGAAATTGATGGTGAAACCGTATTTAAACTTTACGATACTTACGGCTTCCCAGTTGATTTAACAGCCGATGTAGCTCGTGAGCGTAGCCTCACCATTGACATGCCAGGCTTTGAGGTGGAAATGACTAAACAGCGTGACAGGGCGCGCTCAGCTGGTGATTTTAAAACCGCACAAAAGGGCGTTGATATAAGTGATGCGACTGATTTTTTAGGTTATGAGCAATTAGAAAATAGCTCATCCATTCAAGCATTAATTAAAGATGGTGAGTTGGTTGATAGTATTGAAGCAGGCGATCACGGCATTATCGTTTTAGCGCAGTCCAGTTTTTATGGTGAGTCAGGTGGTCAGGTGGGCGACAGCGGCACATTCAGCGCAAAAGACATTGAGTTTGGAGTTGCCAATACGCAAAAACAAAAATCAGGTGCCTTCGAGCACCATGGTGTTTTGAATAGTGGCGCGCTGAAAGTAGGTGATGTTGTGACTGCTTCAGTTGATAAAAACCGCCGAAAGCGTATTGCACGTAACCATTCAGCGACCCATCTATTGCATGCGGCACTGCGCACTGTATTGGGTGAGACAGTGACCCAAAAAGGCTCGTTGGTTGATGGCGACAAACTACGTTTTGACTTCTCTCACGATGAGCTAATTGCCAAAGTGGATCTTGACAAGATTGAGGGCATGGTTAATCGTAAGATTTTGGGTAATACGATTGTGCATACTGATGTAACTGATATTGAAAGCGCTAAAAAGAAAGGTGCGATGGCACTGTTTGGTGAGAAGTATGGCGATACCGTGCGTGTCTTGACCATGGGTAAAGACGACTTTTCAGTAGAGTTGTGTGGCGGTACACATGTAAATCAGCTTGGAGATATTGGCCTATTTAGAATTATATCAGAAGGCGGTATTGCTGCTGGTGTGCGTCGTATTGAGGCGGTAACAGGTTATGATGCTTATCAGTTTGATAAACAAACTGAAGATAGCTTGAGTGAAATCGCTAAAATGACCAAATCAACCAATGCACAAGCTGTAGAAAAAGTGACGCAACTGATTAAACAACAAAAAGAGTTGGAAAAACAGATTGCAACTTTTAAAAAACAGTTAGCGAGCAATCAGGGCGATGATTTAGCTAATCAAGCGCAAGATGTTAATGGTGTGAAGTTGTTATCAACTGTGGTCAAGGGTGTGAGTGGCAAAGATTTACGTGACATTGCTGATAAGCTAAAAGATAAGCTAGGTTCTGCTATTGTAGTGTTAGCTGTGGTGAGTGGGGATAAAGTTTCTCTGGTTGCGGGTGTTACTAAAGATTTGACTAAGCAATATCAAGCAGGAAAGATTCTTAATCATGTTGCAACGCAAGTTGGCGGTAAAGGTGGTGGTAGGCCAGATATGGCGCAGGGTGGCGGAACAGATCCATCTAAGCTAACTGAAGCGCTTGCTTCAGTCAAAAGTCTATTATAAGTTGAGCGTACTTTTTCCATATATTTTCGTTGTCAGAATTATCAAATCAGTCATTTACTAATTTGTAAACTCCCGATTTTCAAATTCTTTACGCCTTAATCTATGAAAAAAATCACATCTCAACAGGTAGCTATAGAAAAGTTGTTGTAAATCTTAGGCAATAAAAAACCCTCTTTCGAGGGTTTTTTTGATCTGACTAATTGCAAGTATTTTTTACGAGAATGAGGCAAATGAAATAACGAACAAAGGCGCATAGTTAAATCTATGCAACTGAGAGAGTTATGAATTTAACAAAATACTCGTGAAAAAGACACAGTAATTTTATACGCAACCGGTTGGCTGTGGCATTCCACCATACTTCGTAATTGGCTTCATTGGACCAGTTAGCCATTCTTTAAACAAGATTTTTTTATCAATTTTAACGTATTTTGCGAAAGTTCTAATTGGTGGAACTGATGAGTTTTCAGCATAATATTCCCTTGCGGCAAGAATTTGATTAACTTGAGACTCGGTTAAGGTAATTTCGTCTTCTGTCGCCATTTCATGCATGATTTCTTCGGTCCAAATTGATGGATCTACTAAGTAACCATTTCCTGTTCTATCTAATGCCATTTTTAATACCATAGTAATTTAATTGGGTATATTATATAAGATTGATTTAATTCAAGCTTTGTAAATACACATTTTGTTTGTATGGATATAGGGTGAATTTTGAACAATAAAAAACCCTCGAGTAGAGGGTTTTTTATTTAGAATAGATATTTTTATATCTATCTTAATTCGTCTAACTCTTCTGCAGACTTCATGCCTTTTTTGTAATCTTGAGTTTTTGTAACAGTTTCGTTACCCGTTCTTGAATTTAAAGGGTTAGACGCATTTAATGCTTCTAAGCTGCTTCCTAATGTTGGTCTGTTGCCTTTTGTAATGCCGTTAGCCATTGTTTTTCTCCTGGTAATTGAATATAAATTCTGTTTTATTAACAGCCGATATTATATCTGTTAAGATTATTCGTATTGGCTATTTTTTTATATAGAGTTGGAGTTTGATACTCATAGGTATAATTTAAGTGCTATGGACTGGATACAACTTACCTTACAGACAACTAAAGATAAAGCGGATTTTGTTAGTGAAATACTGACAGGTTTAGAAAGCGTTTCTGTTACTTTTTGCGATGCAAGTGATAATGCTATTTTCGAGCCACCTGTGGGTGAAACCCCTTTATGGCAACATATTACCATGACCGCTTTATTTGAGTTAGAAGTTGATCAAATGCACATTCGTCAAATGCTTGGTCAAATTTGCCATATTGAAAAGTTACACTTTGAGCTGCTCAAAGATCGTGTTTGGGAAGATGAGTGTAAGAGAGATTTCCACGTAATGCAATTTGGTAAAAGGCTGTGGATCTGCCCTTCTTGGGAAGACAGTAGTCGTTTACCAGAGGACGCTATTATTATTGATATGGACCCCGGACTAGCATTTGGCACGGGCACTCATCAAACTACGGATTTATGCTTGCAGTATCTAGATGCCAATGCGCCTATTGATTGTTCGGTTATTGATTATGGTTCAGGTACGGGAATTTTGGCGATTGCCGCGGTCAAACTAGGGGCTAAAGAGGTAACTGCTGTGGATAATGATCCGCAAGCAATTGTTGCTACTATCAGTAATGTTGAGACTAATCATGTGCAAAAGCAAATCTCCGTATTGCATACAGACGATGAAGGTAAGCTGGATAAGGCTGATTTGTTGATTGCTAATATATTAGCAAACCCTTTGGTGAGTCTGTGTGAGCATTTTGCCCACTTGGTAAAGCCTGGTGGACGTATAGCGCTTTCAGGCATTATGGATGATCAGCTGGCCATGATTCTTGAAACTTATAGTGAGTATTTTCAAGAATTGAAAGTCGTGCAAAAAGATGAATGGTGCTGTGTTAGTGGTCAGCGTAAATAAGAAAAGAATATGACAGAAAAAAAACAAATTAAAGCGGTTTCTCTAATTTCGGGCGGATTAGATTCGTTATTAAGCACTAAGTTATTGCT
>JAHZJR010000006.1 GCA_022600805.1 Pseudomonadota bacterium | reverse complement strand
TTTTTAGCTTCATCAGCCTTTTTAGCTTCATCAGCCTTTTTAGTTTCTTTAGCCTGAATAGCCATCTCTTTAGCTGCTTGCTGATCAGCTAATTGTTGCTTGAGTTTAGCGGCTTGCGCTTTTTCTCGCTGTTTGGCTTTTGCTAATTCAGTCTTTTTTTTTAAAGCTTCTGCCGCCGCTTTTTCCTGGGCTAGCTTTTCAGCAGCTAATCGTTGTTGTTCGAGCGCTTTGGCCTGTGCTATTTTTTGTGCTTTAATTTTGGCTTGTTTAAGCGCTTCAATAGCAGCTTCTTCTTCTGCTAATCGCTGATTTTCTAAGGCCTTTTCTTTGTCGGTTAGTGCAGGAAGACTAATAATACCAGAGGTATCAATATTGCTTAATTTTCCCTGATGAAAGTTTAGTATTAAGCGATAACGTATGTCTGTTTGTTCGTGACGTGTTGAATGGTTAATGTAGTCCCATTGGTTATTATGAAAGGGATCGATAATACTTGGTGAGCCGATCAAATCTTGCACTTGTGCTGTTGACATGCCAATTTTAAGCTGATTAACTGTAAATCTTGTTAGCACTGAACCTTGTTGAACATCATCTTTATAGAGTGTAGGTAGCGATAGGTCAGGCAAAATATCAGGCATCTCAGGCATCTCAGGTAAGGTCGGCATGGAAGGTGTGCAGGCAGATAGAAATGGTAATGAGAATGAGAATACAATTAAAGTTAGTTTGTTCATTTGTAATTAATTGATTAAAATGATTAAGAAATATTTTTCTGATTTTACCTCAAGGATTCGAATATGGACGCCCAAGATTTAAAAACTGCAGGCCTTAAAGTAACATTACCAAGACTCAAAATTTTAGAAATTTTAGAAAAAAGTGATAATCATCATATGAGTGCAGAGGATATCTATCGTTCATTAGTCATGCAGGGTGAAGAGGTAGGAGTGGCAACTATTTATCGAGTGCTCACTCAATTTGAAGAAGTAGGTATGATTAATAAGTTGAATTTTGATAATGGACAGAGTGTTTATGAGCTGTCTAATACTGAGCATCACGACCATTTGTTGTGCATCAAATGCGGCAAGATTGACGAGTTTAATGATGAAGTTATTGAACAACATCAACACGATATTGCCACTAAATATGGCTATCAATTAACCGATCATTGCCTGTATTTATACGGCTTGTGTCAAGATTGTCAGTCATAAATTAGTCTAGCATTGGAAGACTTTATTTTAAGAGCGCTGATAGCAGCGATCGGCATTTCTATTATTGCAGGCTCACTCGGTTGTTTTGTGATTTGGAAACGTATGAGCTATTTTTCTGAGTCTATCTCGCATTCTGCTTTACTTGGTGTATCGCTTGGCTTAGCCAGTGGTTTGGGCATGCATGTGGGCTTGATTGTTGTTGGCACTATTTTTGCTGGCTTGATTGTACTTTTACAGCAGCAGAAATTCTTATCTAATGATGCCATCTTGGGAATTTTTTCGCATCTTGCCTTGTCACTCGGTATTGTTATTTTGAGTGTTGTTGGCGGGGAAAATACCGATTATTTCGCGTTATTATTTGGTGATGTTTTGTCAATTAGCCCTATAGATATTATCTGGATTTATGTTGTACTAGCGATTGTTATTGGCTTGTTGATTGCTTTTTGGCAAAAGTTATTATTACTAACTCTAAATGAAGAATTAGCTGTTTCTCAAGGGCTTAATAGCACTTTGTATCAATTATTGTTTATGTTAATGATTGCTTTAACGGTGTCAATTTCTGTGCAAATTGTCGGTGTTTTGCTGATTACCTCGTTACTCATTATTCCGCCTGCGGTAGCCAGAGTGTTTGCTCGCTCGCCACTTGCCATGGTGTTACAATCAATAGTAGTTTCTATGGTGGCGGTTCTGATGGGATTAGGTGCTTCTACGTTTTATGACCTGGCTACAGGGCCAATGATTGTGATTGCGTTAGGCGTGTTGTTTATTCTGGCGCAATTGTTTCCTAGAAGGCTAAGCTAGCGCGTCGTTTAGCTCTATTAATTGGCTGGACAAGGCAATGCCTTGTACCTAAAGAAGTGAATTAATCCTAGTAATCTTGAAGCAACGGCTACGTGAATTAAATTTAGTTAACGCTAGAAAGGCTTTGCCTTAGTAGAAATATGTTTTTAAGCGAGTGCGTCGTTTAGTTCTGTTAGCTGGTTGGTTTGTTGTTCTACGATTAATGGCTCAATAATGGATTCTAAGTCACCTTCCATAATTTCTGCTAATTTGTATAACGTTAAATTGATGCGGTGATCGGTAATACGCCCTTGAGGGTAGTTGTAGGTTCGAATTCTTTGTGAGCGGTCACCACTACCAACCAACTCTTTGCGTTGAGAGGCTTGTTCTTTTTGTTGAACTTGTTGCTGAGCATCTAAAATTCTAGATGCCAGCACTGACATTGCTTGGGCTTTGTTTTTGTGTTGCGAGCGCCCATCTTGGCATTCCACCACTGTTCCAGTTGGAATGTGAGTAACACGAACGGCTGAATCAGTCTTGTTAACGTGCTGACCACCCGCACCACTCGCTCGAAAGGTATCAACACGCACATCACCCATATTGATATCAATATCTTCAATATTTTCCACTTCCGGCATAATAGCGACAGTACAGGCAGAAGTATGTACACGACCTTGGCTTTCAGTTTCAGGTACGCGTTGAACACGGTGTGCGCCTGATTCAAATTTAAGCTTGGAGTAAACATCAACACCACTAATGCGCGCAATAATCTCTTTATAGCCGCCATGATCGCCAACATTCGCACTTAACGTCTCGATTTGCCATTTTTGTTTTTCACAGTAGCGCGTATACATTCTAAATAAATCCCCTGAGAAAATAGAAGCCTCATCGCCGCCCGTACCTGCACGAACTTCAAGAATAATATTGCGAGAGTCGTTCGGATCTTTGGGTAGTAGCGATTTTTTAAGTTCAAGATCTAAGCGCTCTAAATTGTCTTTGGCATCACTAATTTCTTCTTTAGCCATAGCCTTGATATCTGCATCCTCTTCTTCCAGCATTAGCTTGGCATCTTCAAGATTTTGCTCAGTTGTTAAATATTCCTGATATTGCTCATTAACTGGCGTAAGCTGTGAGTGTTCAATGGAAAGTTCTCTGAATTTCTTGGGATCACTGGCAATAGTTGGATCACTTAACATGGCGCCAACTTCTTCTAGGCGCATGGACATTTGTTCTAATTTGGCAAGAATAGAGTTGTTCATTATTTTTTAAGATTAGGTATACAGCCTTCGCATTGAGATAGACCCTCATGCGGAGTTTGCTTGATATTTTTAAAGGTGGTGTGCAGTATTTTGTTAGCTAATTGGTCAGCTAATTTGGTGATAATTTGCTCACCATTTCCGCCATTATTCAGACGTTTTAAGGCATCTGTGAGCGCCTCCTCTTTAATTTGATTAACACTGTTACGATAAGTTTGTACTAGTTGCTCGTTAGGCAAGACAGATAGCCACTTGTTAAAAACTTTTGTTTGTTTAATAATAATCTCTTGCGCCAAAACTTTTTCTTTTTCTCGGGAGTCAAGATTGTCACTTACCACTTGCTCAAGGTCATCAATAGTATAGAGGTAGACATCGTCTAATTGACCCACTTCAGGTTCGATATCTCTTGGAATGGCAATATCAAGCATAAACATTGGTTTGTGCTTGCGACGTTTTAGTGCGCTTTCAATTAGGCCTTTGCCGATCACTGGCACCGAGGCAGCGGTTGATGAAATAATAATGTCCGCTTGATGAATGACAGAAGAAAATTGTTTTAAGCTAATGGATTGTGCCTTGTAAAGTGAGGCAATTTTTTGCGCATTTTCAAGCGTTCTGTTAGCAACAATAATATTTTTAACACCTTTTTGGCTCAAGTGTTGCGCGCAAAGTTCAATCATTTCTCCGGCACCAATTAACAAAACTGTTTGTTCAGATAAGTCGGTAAAGATTTTTTCGCTAAGCTTGACAGCGCAATAGGCAATTGAAACAGGAGATGAGCCAATTTGCGTATCTGTGCGTACTTTTTTTGCAGTAGAAAAAGCATGTTGAAACAGTTTTTCTAATTTTTTATCTAGTGTTTTGGCTTGTTTGGCTGCATGATAGGCGTCTTTAAGCTGTCCTAGTATTTGAGGCTCTCCTAGCACTAAAGAGTCGAGACCACAAGCAACATTGCAAATATGTTCTAAAGCGGTTTCATTTTCAAAATAGACTAAATAATCATCAATTTCTTTTCTAGAGATTTGATGAGTATCTGCTAAGTATTGGCTTAAAATTTCTCGTGCATTGTCTGAGTTAACAACAGCATAAATTTCAGAACGATTACAGGTGGATAGGATAACCCCAGCCTCAACTTCTGGAATACTGGTTAGGGTTTGTAATTCACGGCTTATGCAATTAGGTGCAAAAGCCACGCGTTCACGCACCGAAACTGGTGCTTGTGCATGATTAACACTTAAAATAGCAATGCGTGACATAAACCTAAATAACAAACTCAATAAGGACTTAATTATACACCAACGCATTTTTTAGGCGTTCGCTATTACAACTCCAATGTTAGAATGATTAGCTTATGAAACCACTCTTTATTGCCCTTATATTTTTGTTTTTGCAGAGTTGCGAAACACTTAGTATTCAACAGCAACCTGTTGTTTCAGGAGTCGCGCCTGAATCGTGGTCTGCTAAAGGCAGAGCAGGTATTAGCGTTAATGATAACCATCACAGCATAGGATTTAATGTTGAGTTTGCGAATCAAGAGTTTGAGCTGGTATTGGTTGGCGCATTAGGATTGGGCGAAGTGAATATTCGTTCAACGGCACAAGGCTTATGGATAAATCATCAGCCTACACCATTCAGCCTGCAACAATGGATGGAGCAAGAGTTAGGCTGGCATCTACCACTAGATATTTTGGCTGACATTATCTTTAAACATCAGCTTAATACGGATCAAAAGTGGCAAGTTCATATCGCTAAATTTATGCCGAATCAAGATGTAAGTGTGGCTAAATTGGTTAAATTACAACATCAACACAAGCCAATCAAAATCAAACTATTGTTCAAAGAAGTTAATCAGTTAAAATAACTTAAAAAATGATTAAATTAACATGATAGAAGAAGATTCTTTAGTAGGTGGCGAGGACCAAGGTGGCGAAGATATTATTGTTGCCTCAGTTCGTCCAGATAGCTTGTCTGAGTATATTGGTCAGCACGATGTCAAATCACAAATGTCTCTCTTTATCGAAGCGGCTAAAAAGCGTGAAGATGTACTAGATCACTGCTTGATTTACGGGCCACCCGGGTTAGGAAAAACTACGTTAGCTAATGTAATTGCCCATCAAATGGGTGCAGGTATGAAACAGACTTCTGGACCAGTTCTTGAGCGTTCAGGAGATTTAGCTGCTATTTTGACAAAATTAGAGCCTTATGACGTCTTGTTTATTGATGAGATTCACCGTCTTAATCCTGTGGTTGAAGAGATTTTATATCCCGCTTTGGAAGATTTTAAATTGGATATTATGGTGGGCGAAGGGGTGGCAGCACATTCAGTGCAATTAGACTTGCCGCCTTTTACTTTGGTTGGGGCAACTACACGTGCTGGCATGCTAACCTCACCACTGCGTGATCGTTTTGGTATTGTTCAACGTCTAGAGTTTTATAACCATCAGGATTTGCAAGTTATTGTAGAACGCTCTGCTAAAATTTTAAAGATTGAAATTGAATCGGGTGGCGCATATGAAATTGCCAAACGGTCGCGTGGAACACCTAGAATTGCTAATCGATTATTGCGTCGAGTTCGAGATTTTGCAGATGTAAAAACTAACGGTATGATTCATAAAGCGATTGCCCATGAAGCGTTAAGTGCGCTCAAAGTTGATGAAGCAGGATTGGAGCAACTGGACCGTGACTACCTGTCCATTATGACCAATAAATTTGCAGGTGGTCCGGTTGGACTTGATACTTTGGCCACGGCCATTGGTGAAGAGCGTGGCACTTTAGAGGATATGGTTGAGCCTTATTTAATTCAACAAGGCTTTATTCAGCGTACCCCTCGTGGGCGTAGCGCCACAAATCTAACCTATGAACATTTGGGTTTGACTAAGCCGTCAAATCATCAAGATCTGTTTAATGAGTAGTTTAAGGGTACGAGTTTATTATGAAGATACCGATAGTGGTGGTGTGGTTTACTATGCGAATTATTTGAAATTTATTGAGCGTGGTCGCAGTGAATTTTTGCGCGAAATGGGCTTTGAACAAGATCAATTAATCAAACATCAGAGTGTTATTTTTGCGGTTAAATCACTTCAGGCCGAGTATCTTCTGCCAGCTCGATTTAATGATTTGCTCATCATTGACACCGAAGTGCACAAATCTAGACGAGCAAGTCTGATTTTTTCACAGAAAATAAGGGATCTTGAGCAAAATAAGGTATTATTTGAAGCACAAGTTACCGTTGCTTGTTTAGATGTGAAAAATTTCAAACCGTGCGCTATTCCAAGCGATATTCTGGAGAAAATAAATGGATAACAATTTGTCAATTTTTAGCTTAATTATCAGTTCAGGTTTTGTGGTGCAGATAGTTATGTTTGTTTTAGTGTTAATGAGTATTTATTCTTGGACAGTTATTATGTCAAAGAAAAAAACACTAATGGATGCCAATAAAGATATTAAGCGTTTTCATAATAATTTTTTAGCAGACACTGATTTATCGATATTGCATGAGCGTATTCCGGATCAAGTATCGAATCGCACGCCAATGGAGCATATTTTTGGTGCGGGTTATGGCGAATTTACGCATTCGACTTCTGCTTCGAATCAAGCCCTGGTGATCAATTCAGAACGCGCTTATCGTTCGATGAATACCGCTGTTAATAATGAAGTTGACCGCCTGGACCATGGTTTGAGTGTTTTGGCAATGATTGCATCTTCTAGTCCGTATATTGGATTATTTGGCACGGTTTGGGGCATCATGCATTCATTTATTGGTCTTGCTTCTGTCAAGCAGGCAACTATTTCAATTGTTGCACCAGGTATTGCTGAGGCGTTAATTGCAACAGCATTTGGTTTGTTTGCTGCAATTCCAGCAACCATTGCCTACAATCGTTTAATAACGCAAGTAGGCGAAATTCAAAACAAATACACATCATTTGTTGAAGAGTTGTTTGTTACCTTTCAGAGACAAAAGTAGCGCTTAGTTATGATAGAACTACCTCAACGCCACAGACCGAGTGCTGATGCGCATATTAATATTGTGCCGTATATTGATGTCATGCTTGTGTTGTTGGTTATTTTTATGATGACAACTCCTATTATTGAGCAAGGTATTGAAGTTGATTTGCCGACTGCCGATGCCAAAATGGTTGACTTTACCGAGCAGCAGCCTACGATTGTTACTATCAATAAAGAGGGTGAGTATTTTATTAATTCTCTTAACGAAGATGAGTCTGATGTTTCTAAAGGTGAAAAATTACCACTCGGTATTATTGCTGGGCGAGTGAGCGCTCGTCTAGAGATTTACCCTACCATGAAAGTTTTTGTTAGGGGCGATGCTAATGTGGCGTATGGTTCTGTGGTATCACTCATGTCTTTTTTACAGAAAAATGGCGTAGATAAGGTCGGCATCGTGACTGAATCAGGTGAATGACAATGAAGGTTGAGTTTATAAAAAAAATAAAATTACCTAAGATTGCTAATAAGCATCCTGTAGCATTTTGGACGGCAATTGCTTTACATGTGGCATTGATTATTGGTTTGGTATTTTCGGGCATTCAGCGATGGGAAATTCCTAAAACAGAACCCAAGTCTTCGTCCAACACCGTACCTAAAGCAGTAACCATTGATTTAACGGAAATTAAAAAAGAAAAACAACGTTTAATTGATATTAAGCAAAAACGCGAACAGCGACTAGCCGATCTGCAGCGTGCTGAAAAACGGGTTGAAAACGAACGCTATAAAGAACAGCAGCGCCTGAAAAAATTAAAGGCGAAAACTAAAAAAGAGCAGCAAGCCAAAGCTGAGGCGGAAAAAAGCCGAAAAGCGGCTGAGAAAAAAAAGAAACTGGCTGAGAAAAAAGCGCGTGATGCTGAAAAGCGTAAAAAGATAGCTGAAAAGAAGGCCAAGGCGGCTGAACAAGAAAAGAAAAAAATTGAAAAACTTAGAAATGTAGAAGCTAATAAGTTTGAAAAAGAGCAGGATACTCGCTCTTTAAAGAAAGAAATTCAGGCAGAGGAAGATCAAGAAAGAGAAATTGCTCAAGAGGATATCTTGAATGAGTTAAAAGCAAACTATGTCAATCAGATTGCTTCAAGAGTTAAAGAAAAATGGCGCTATCAAGGTGCACAGGATGATTGGAGTTGCGATGTTTATATTTTGCAAGATCTTAACGGCAACGTCCAAAGTGTGAATTTACAATCTTGTAATGTGAATAATAGCGCCAAAGCGAAAGTGTTTAAAGATGCAATTGAAAGAGCGGTTTATAAAGCCTCGCCGCTCCCACATGCGCCTGATAAAAGTGTCTTTGATCGCGAAATACTATTCCATTTTAGGGTGAATTAATGCACACAAATACTACTTCAGAGAAAGACATTATCAATTTAAGCGATAATGAAAAAAACCAATTAACCTTTCAGCTAGCACAAATTTTAGAAAATTGGAAATTAGAAGATGTAGATCAATTGACTATATTAGGCCTTGAGGGCATCATCAAACCTAGGCATTTATACCTGTATCGTCGAGGCGATAAAGCCTTTGAATTTAATGACAACATGGTAAAGCGTAGCAGAATGATTCTTGGTATTCACGAATCATTAGGCACAACCTTTCCAACCAATAAAGAGTATGCCAGTGTTTGGTTAAAGCGCAATGTAAAAAAGTTTAAACATAAGACGCCATTAGAGTTAATGTTGAGTGGTGATAGTGGCATGAATCGAGTGTGGCATTTTCTAGATTGTACACAGGGATGGCGCAGTTGAATAAGATTGAAGTTATTACTCAAACAGAAGCACTATATACGCTGAGGGTTTTAACCAATAATACCGATACTTTGGTGGATGAAATTACAACGCTTGCTAATAGTAATAAGTCGCAATTTCAACACGCACCTGTGATTTTAGAAATTGAAAATAAAAACTTTCAGGCGAATGAATTGGCTGTTTTAATTGAAATTCTTTCTCAAAATGAAATGGTGGCGGTCGGTATTCGTTCACGTAAGCAAGAGTTAATCGATTTTGCCAAATTTTCTGGACTGGCTGTTTTTGGTAAATCGCTATCTCCTAGCAACAAAACCAAGGTTAAGGCTCAAGCCATTGAGCAGCCTACGCCTAGCGCACCCAATTCTCATCAAGATAGAACTTACCAAGCGCCTAAAATTATCACTAACAAGGTTTACTCATTTCAGCAGGTGATTGCCGAAGATAGAGATTTGGTTTTGTTGTCTAAGGTTAAAGCGGGTGCTGATGTTATGTCGTTTGGCTCTATATCTGCTTATAAAGAGGTTCAAGGGAGTTTATTCGCTGGTATGCATGGCGATGAAAAAGCCACCATTTTTGTTCAATCATTTAATGCTGAATTAGTTTCTATTGCAGGCGTATACAAGAAATTTGATGTTGTTCCTACTAAGCTTTATGCACGTTCTGTGATGATCGACTTATTTAATGGCCAACTAAGATTCCAAATTATTTAAAAAAACTATTATGAGCACACAAGATTTTTTATTAGAACTTGGCACAGAAGAATTGCCACCAATGTTATTGTCTAAGCTATCAAAAGCGTTAACAGATAATCTGGTGGCTGAATTAAAGCAATTAAA
>JAHZJR010000005.1 GCA_022600805.1 Pseudomonadota bacterium | reverse complement strand
GTTTAGCATTGATTGAAGATAAAGAAGGACAAAGATGGTTGTATACATTGGACATGAACGCAATGATTTATGGTGGTGCGCCATTACCAGACTACTTGTTAGAAAAAGCACTTAGAGTGCAAGAAGTTATTACTGCGATTCAAGTAGGCGGTGCAGAAGGCGACTTCTAATCAGCTAACTAATATCAAATTAAAACCGTCCTTTTGGACGGTTTTTTTTGTTCTAAAATAAGCCTATGAAACCTATTTATCACCAACTAGACTTTAACATCACTTGTATTGATACTGAGCATATGCGTCAAGATTTTGTGGCGGCCTATTTAATTGAACACAATGGTCGGGCTGCATTTATTGATACTGGCTGTCACTTGTCAGTACCAGCGTTGCTTGAAACTCTTAAAGAAAAAAACATTAGCACTAATACAGTTGACTTCATTATTCTCACTCATATCCATCTAGATCATGCAGGCGGCGCAGGTGAGCTCATTAGACACTTGCCTAATGCCAAGGTGTATGTGCATGAGCGCGGTGCACAACATTTAATCGATCCTTCAAAACTGCGTGCTGGAGTGATTGGCGTATATGGAGAGCTATTCTTTAAACAATTTTTAGGTGATTTGATTCCTATTGCAGCTGATAAAGTAATCATTGCCAAAGATGGCGATAGCCTTGATTTGGGTGGCAGGCTGTTAAAATTTATTGACACGCCTGGACATGCCAGACATCACTTATGCATTTGGGATGAACTATCACAAGGTATTTTTTCAGGTGACACGCTAGGTGTCAGTTATCGTGAATTTGACACCGAACAAGGCATCTTAATTTTTCCACCAACAACGCCGGTACAGTTTGATCCTGAAGCTTGGATTGCTACCATTCAACAATTAATGCTGTTAAAGCCAAAAACAGCATATCTAACACACTTTAATCAAATACGATTTACCCAAAAATCAGCTGATATGCTCATACAGCACATTAATGGCTTTGTTAAAATTGCCAAAAAATCAGCAGACCAGCCTAATCGTCATCAGGTTATTAAAAAAGCTTTACTTGATTACTTGCTAGAAATTGCCAACAAACACGGGGTTACACTTGATGAATCCAAGCAAATCAAACTTTTTAAGGGAGATTTGGAAATTTGCGCCCAAGGCTTAGGTGTTTGGCTAGATCGAAATACTTAATTGTATTATAGGCAAGGCCTATAATACAATTAATAGTATGAACAGCAGTAATCAGTTACCGTTTTCACTTTTAATTTAAAGCTTGAGTCTTTTGGCACTTCAAATGATGTGCCTTTAGTAAACGTTTTCCAGTCATTCTCACCAGGTAACAACACGTCCATCTCACCAGCTTGAATCTCCATCAGTTCGTTATCATCCGTACCGAACTCATAATCACCTGGCATCATAATGCCTAAGGTCTTTTTTGAGCCATCTGCAAACACCACAACACGTGAGGTCACTTTACCATCAAAATAAATATTGGCCGCTTTAACCACTTCTACATTTTTAAAACTTGACATATCCCTTCCTTATTTTCTTATTTGGCTTGATCTAAAATATATTGAGTTAATAAAGGTACAGGTCTGCCTGTCGCACCTTTCTTAGCACCGCTAATCCAAGCTGTGCCCGCAATATCCAAATGAGCCCATCGATAATCTTTAGTGTATCTTGCCAAGAAACAAGCCGCTGTTATGGTACCCGCTTCACGCCCACCAATATTGCCCATATCGGCAAAATTAGATTTAAGCAGTTCATCATACTCATCATCAAGTGGCAGCTGCCACGCTGTATCTAGAGACGCTTTACCTGCAACAATCAAATCATCAGCCAAATTCTGGTCATTCGCCATTAACCCGCAATGATGCTTGCCTAAAGCCACAATAACTGCACCCGTTAACGTAGCCGTATCAATCACCACTTCTGGATTAAACTTATCCACATAGGTTAGTGCATCACATAAAATTAAGCGTCCTTCTGCATCGGTATTTAAAATCTCAATGGTTTTTCCTGACATGCTGGTCACCACATCGCCAGGTTTAGAGGCGTTATGGGCTGGCATATTCTCCACCGCAGGCACTACAATAGTTAAATTCAGTTTTGGCTTTATCTCAGCGATAGCACGCATTGTACCCAATACTGAAGCTGCACCACACATGTCATATTTCATTTCATCCATGCCGGCGCCCGGCTTTAATGAAATACCACCACTATCAAAAGTAACGCCTTTTCCTACTAATACGATTGGCTTGGCATCGCCATTACCGTGATAGCTTAGGCTAATCAATTTAGGGGGTTCGATCGAGCCTTTAGAGACAGATAACAAAGAGCCCATGCCTAATGTTGACATATCAGCTTGTTCCAGCACTTCGCAATCAAGACCAAATTCTTGTGCCAAATCTTGTGCCGTCTGAGCTAGATAAGTGGGTGTACAGATATTTGAAGGTAGGTCTCCTAGGTGACGTGTGAGTTTCATACCACTTGCAATTGAGCTACCTTGAAGTATCGCCTGAGCATCTGTTTGTGTAGATTGAATGGCAATATTTTCCACGCTAGATACTTGTGCCTCTGCACCCACTTGTTGGATTTGATACTCTGCATTTTTTAACACTCGAGCAGAAATTCTATGTCTCCAATTTTCATCATATCCTTCAACAGTAACCTGCTCGATCATTGAGCTTTTAGCTTTGCTTGAGCTTAGTATGCGGCCTGCCGAAGTCAACGCTTTAATATAATTTTTCGCAGTGTTTGGCTGCTCACCCAAACCCACAACTAGCACTTGCCTTGCCTTAAAATTTTGAACTAAGCTGAGTAATAATGTTTCTCCTGCTTTTGATTCAAAGTGGTTTAACTCAATTAATGACTGAATATTGACATCGTTAACAGTCGACTCTGAATTAGCAAAAACAACCACCATATCACCGTCAAATTTTTGTATTTGTGTATTGATTAATGAAAATTCCACCGGACATCCTAAATAAAAAATATAATGGCGATATTCTACCTAAAAAGGTAAAATTTATTCATTTTTCCTTTATATTTTTATCATGATTAAATCCCTATTTTTAACGCTCGCCCTTTTATCTAGCTCGGCATTTGCTACCAAAGATGAAGTGATTCAAAATTTGAGCCGCTTCTTTGGTGAAATCGACAAACAAGACATTACCCTCTCACCTTTCAAAGGGGTGTATGAAGTGATCACTTACAATCCGATTGACTCCATGCTGGTTTCTGAAGACGGACGTTACTTAATTCAAGGCGATGTTGTTGATTTAACTAGCAGAAGTCTTATTAAAAAAAGCACCAAAGTCAAAAATCTAAAATTATCACTCATTGCGTCCATTAATGATGCTGACAAAATCATCTATCCAGCTGACAATGAAAAGTACCAGATTCATGTTTTTACAGACGTGGATTGTCCATTTTGCAGACGCCTACACAACAATATAGCGCAAATGAATGCGCTAGGCATTACTGTTAAATATCTAGCTTCACCACTAGCCTCGCTACACCCTAAAGCCCAGGGGAAAATGCAAAAAATTTGGTGCGCAAAAGATCGAAACCAGGCCATGGATGATTATAACGATCATGGCACAATTGCCAACACGCCCGCTTGTAACAATCCAGTTGCTGAACAATTAGCTATTTCCCAACAACTGGGTGTTACTGGTACGCCTGCTATTTTCTTAACTGATGGTACGCATTTGCCGGGCTATCTGCCAGCTGACAAACTACTAAAAAAAATTCAAACTACTCTTGGAAACTAGCCACGCTCGATTAGTTGCACTAGAGGTAATTTGTTCTGTTGTTTTAGACAAGCGCTCTTTGTCCTCTGTTGTCTATCAACAGGATGATAGTCCACTAACCAAATCTTTAGTATTTGGCACCATTCGTTTTTATCACCAACTGAATGATATAGTGACTGACCTGCTTAATCATTCTTTGGATAAAGAAGATTTGGATGTGCATTGTTTAATGCTCTTAGGCGCTTACCAAATTCTATATTCTAAAGTTGCTATTCATGCCAGTATCTACGAAACCGTAAACGTACTGAATACACTTGACAAGGCAAGGGCCAAAGGCTTAGTTAACGCCATACTTAGACAAATTGATCGAAACCAAGAACAGCTTAAACATCAAGTGCATTATTCCCACCCAACTTGGCTGGTAAAAAAAATCAAGCAAAACTATCCGGATAATTTTGAACAAATTTTTACCCAAAACAACACTCAAGCACCGATGACGATACGTATTCATCCCAAATATACGCTGGCTGAATATCAACAAGAGCTAGCTGAGTGCGGCATTAATGCTGAAACTGTGAGTGTTGCACCTCAAGCTTTAGTGCTTGAAAAACCCGCTAGTGTTTATGATTTGCCTAATTTTGAATCCGGATCATGTTACGTGCAAGACGCCTCGGCGCAATTATCCTCGCCTTTATTAAATCCACAAAATACAGATTTGATTTTGGATGCTTGTAGTGCGCCTGGTGGCAAAACCACACACCTATGCGAACTTGCGCCAAGCGCTAAAATTATCGCACTCGACAGCGATTTAGATCGCCTAGAAAGAGTCGAGCAAAATGCCCAGCGTTTTAATATCAACAATATTAAAATTATTCAAGGCAACGCTCAGCAACAAGATTGGTGGGATGGGCAATTATTCGACAAAATCCTGCTTGACGCGCCTTGCTCAGCTACCGGCGTGATTCGACGCCATCCTGACATCAAACTCTTGCGAAAACCCAAAGATATCACTAATTTAGTAGCCTTACAAAAAGATATTTTGGAAAATTTGTGGTCAATGCTCAAACCAGGTGGCACGCTACTTTATGCGACTTGCTCCATTCTAAAAGCAGAAAATGAATTTCAAATCGCTGAATTTCTTCATAGCCATTCTAACGCTAAAGAAATAAAAATCGACTTAGATTGGGGCATTAAAACCGTTGTTGGCAAGCAACAATTACCAGCCCATGATTTTGACGGATTTTATTACGCAAAGCTTAAAAAAAGTGTAGAATAATTTCTACCTTTAATTGAAAGGCAATTAACGCTCGGGGAGAAACAATGAAAAAAATATTACTTAGTATCGTAACTTTACTATTTGTGTTTAATGCACAAGCAGCCAATCCAAAATATGTTATTCAGGTTAGTACAGACGATGCTCGCACACAAAAAATTGTGCTGAATAATGCAGCCAACCTACAAAAATATTACGGTGCAGATAAGGTTGATATTGAAATTGTAGCTTACGGCCCAGGCTTAGGCATCTTAACAACTGGTAACAAAAATGCTAGCCGTGTTGAAAAAATGGCGATGACTAACATTACGTTTAGTGCGTGCCAAAACACCATGAATGGCTTCAAGAAAAAGAAAGGTCATTTTCCAAAACTAACTGATGGTGTGGGTAAAACACCTTCTGGCGTGGTTCGTATTGGCGAACTACAACAGCAAGGTTATTCTTACATAAGACCGTAACACTCACCTTCTATCACTTTAAAAGCGTCTTTATTGGCGCTTTTTTGTTTACATTATTAATTAATATGGTTTACCATAATAGATAAAGAAAAATAGATAGGTAAAATTCTAAGAAATTCATAAACAAGAAAAACAATGATAAAGAAAAACAGATTAGTGCCAATTGTCTCTTGCCTACTATTTACCATCTCAACAAATGTATCGGCTGTTGCGGCTAATCAAGTAACCAACAACGTTGAAAGCAAAATTAGCAACGCTCTTGCAGAGCAGGCAAATGAACTGATTAACAATCTTGAGGAAAGTATTATTCAAAATACTGACTTCACCCATTTGGAAATTGACGTAAGCCAGGATACTTTTAATCTCAGCGGAAATAACACTAAAAATAAAGTTGAACTAACATCCGTGTATCGTCTTCATGAAGATAATAATAAATTCATATTTAACCAAGCATCATTGGTTGACTTTAATGATAGAAAAACATTGAATCTAGGCCTGGGTATTAGGCATATTAATGATAATGAAACTATCATTTACGGCGCCAATATATTCTATGATTACGAACGTAACTCCAAGCACAAAAGATCTGGTATTGGCGCTGAATATATCACTTCCCTTGGAGAGATTCGTGTCAATAAATACAAAGCTATCAGTGGCACACTAGCATATAAAGGTGTTAATGAAGCGGCTTTAGATGGTCACGATGTTAGGCTATCATATAATTTGCCCGTGCTATACTCATCTTCTCTTTTTTACAATGAAGGATCTTGGAAAGATGGAAAATCGTATAAAACAGACACTAAAGAATGGGGCGTAAAAGGAGAGGTGTTACCAAATCTGCATTTATCAATTTCTTCTCAAAAGAAAAACAATGCTAATAAAACAACAGTCTCTGCGCTTAGTTACGCCGTCCCATTTGGCAAGAGTGCATCGCAAAAAATCATGCAGAATGGTGAGTTTACTAGCAAGTTAAAAAACATCAGGAATGCGCTATACAAACCTGTTAAGCGTGAAAATAGAATTATGAAAAAATCAATCAGTTTAGGAGTGACAGCAAGTGGATATTAAGAATAAAATGAAATTTTTAGTTATATTGTTTAGCCTTTCTTTTTACGGAACATTGCATGCAGCTGCATGCACAACTAATGCTGATGGTGAAATTACAAGTACAATTACCACAGCCTCATCTAGTTTTTGTACAGTCACTCCAGATACAGCTTACTTTCCACTTTATAAGTTGGGTATTTGTACCGAGGTACCAACCTATGACAACTATCAAACTCAATGTAATTTTATAATCAATAATGCAACAGCTCAAGAGCTTGAAGTTTACAAAGGTTCAAGTCTTGAGGTTAGCTCTGGCTTAACGCTTACTGAAGGCGATTATAAGGCGGCTGTAATTTTACTTGGAAATACAATTTCTACAAAGCATTCTGAAGTGTTTGCAACATCTCAGTCTGGAGCCAATAGTAGCAAAATAGAGACAGAAGGAAAGTACTGTTCAACACGGCTAGATAGCGGTAGCCAAGACGACCTTTCTGGCGATAAATTAAGTACTTTTGAGTGTTCAACTACCAACTCTTTAACTGCCGCAAAGTTTTCTGAAACTTCTGGTGCTTATGTTACAGACGGTACAACATGCAGCATTAGTAACGGAGTCGTTAGTGCTGATAGTGAGTTAACTTTTACCACTGGATCAGGAAGCTCAGTTGTATGTGGCATGCTTGACGCGTCAACACTTGAAACATACGCGAGTGGTGCGACCAACGCCACCCAACAGCTTGTTATTCAAACCTTTACAACACCTGTATCTATTACAGCCAATACATCTTCTCTAGATATGGGATTTAAGCTAGACAATATGCTATCCCTAGAGAAGTACGCAAGTGGTGGCACTGACTATATAGCCGGTTTTGTAGATGGCATTGAATTTAAGATTACTGCTTTATCGAATTAACTCTAAAAATCTATAACCCAATAAAAAAGGCGCTGTAAGCGCCTTTTTTATTGATCTTAAAACTTGCTGTTATTTTTCTAACGCAATATCTAACACTTCGTCAATCCACTTAACTTTAATCACATTAAGTTTGCCTTTGATTTTCTCAGGCACTTCAGACAATTCACGTTCATTATCATCTGGAATGATCACGGTTTTAATACCACCACGAAGGGCTGCCAGCATTTTCTCTTTAAGTCCGCCAATTGGGGTAATTTCACCACGCAAGGTAATTTCACCTGTCATTGCCACATCTGCCTTGACCTTTCTACCAGTAAGCACTGAAACGAGTGCGGTGCACATCGCTGCACCGGCACTTGGGCCGTCCTTTGGTGTCGAGCCATCTGGCACGTGAATATGAATATCTAGTTTATCTTGGAAATCATTAGCAATGCCCAATTCCTCAGCACGAGCGCGTGTAACACTCATGGCTGCCTGAATAGATTCCTGCATCACATCGCCTAATTGACCTGTATAGTTAAGCTTACCCTTGCCTTTGTACGCCGCCGCTTCAATAGTGAGCAAATCACCGCCAACGGATGTCCAAGCTAGACCTGTCACTTCACCCACTTGATTGTTTTCCTCAGCCAAACCAAAACGATGTTTCTTCACGCCTAAATATTTTTCTAGGTTTTTGTCACTAATAGTAGCTTTAGTTTTACGCTTCTTAAGCACCACCTCTTTCACCACTTTACGACAGATTGTACTAATAGTTCTATTTAGCCCTCGTACGCCCGCTTCACGTGTGTAGTAGCGAATAATATCCAAAATAGCTGAATCTTTAAAGCTAATTTCATTTGGCTTGATGCCATTGCTTTCCATAGCCTGCTTGATCAAATGACGTTTGGCAATTTGCACTTTTTCATCTTCTGTATAGCCAGATAATTCAATAATCTCCATTCTGTCTAATAACGGCTGAGGCAAATCAAGCGAATTGGCCGTTGCCACAAACATCACTTGTGAAAGGTCATAATCCACTTCTAAATAATGATCATTAAACGTATGATTCTGCTCAGGATCTAGCACCTCTAGCATAGCACTTGACGGATCACCACGATAATCATTGGACATTTTTTCAATTTCATCAAGTAAAAATAAAGGATTTTTAACCTTAATTTTTTGCATTTTTTGAATAATTGAACCTGGCATGGCGCCAATATAGGTGCGCCTATGGCCACGAATTTCAGCCTCATCGCGAACACCGCCTAAAGCCATACGCACATATTTTCGATTAACCGCTTTGGCAATAGATTCACCTAAAGAAGTTTTGCCCACGCCTGGTGGACCCACCAAGCACAAGATATTTGCTTTATTATGCGATACTCTAGTTTGTACCGCCAAATGCTCCAAAATACGCTCTTTAACTTTATCTAAACCATAGTGATCATCATCAAGAATTTTTTGCGCCTTTTTCAGATCTTTATTGATAATGGTTTTTTTCTTCCAAGGTACATCGCATAAATTTTCAATATACGTGCGAATAATAGAAGCGTCTGACGAATTAGACGACATACGAGAAAGTTTTTTAAGCTCACTTTGAGCTTTCTCTTTAGCAACTTTAGGCATTTTTGCTTTATTAATACCTAGCTGCAATTCCTCTATTTCATTTTCATCTTCTGCATTACCGAGCTCTTTCTGGATGGACTTCATTTGCTCATTCAGATAATAATCACGCTGATTAGATTCCATTTGCTTACGCACTCGTGATTGGATTTTATGCTCGGTATCCAGCACTTCAATCTCACCTTGAATCACAGTAAGGATTTTATCAAGTCTTTCTTGGGAGTTGCTTCCGCCTAACAATGCTTGCTTTTCTGAGACTTTAAGCGATAAATTAGCAATAATCACATCACTAAAACGCTCAACATCGCTTACATCTTTAAGCATTTTCAAGACTTCTTCAGGAATTTTTTTATTAAGCTTGATGTATTGCTCGAAGCTTTCAAGCGCCAATCTCATCATCGCTTTTACTTCAGTTTCATTATCACCCTCTAGGCTTAATTCACTCAAGCGCACTTCACTATATTCTTCTAGCTCAACAATCGCCTCAACCTTAGCGCGCTTAACACCCTCAACAAGCACCTTAATCGTGCCATCTGGCAGTTTTAACATTTGCAAAATTGTGGCCAAAGTGCCGACTTCATGTAAGTCGCTAAACTCTGGGTTTTCAATTTTATCGTCTTTTTGGGTAACCAAGAAAATATACTTATTACTACCCATTGCCTGGGTAATTGCATTGACTGAAGTTTGTCGACCAACAAATAATGGCATCACCGTATGTGGAAATACCACTACATCTCTTAGGGGTAGTAGCGGAACATTTTCAAGATTTAAATCGATTTCTTCTACTTCCGGCTTTGTTCCCATAATAGCTTAACACCTTTCTTATTTAATAATTTAGATAGATAGTGATGAGTGACGTTAATTTCAAGTATCCACTGGCCAAAATCATCCACCTTTTCGTTGTGGATATAGCCAATATTGTGAATTTCACTACGAATATAAGCGCTCTTAACATCTAATTCTATTTTTGCTCGAGTCATCATACCACTCAGTTGTTCCGCTAGCGCTTGATATAGTAAATCAATTCCTTCTCCCGTTTGGCTAGAAATCCAAACCCGGTAAACTCGGCCAGATTTATCACGATCTAAACGCGGGGCAAAATTTTCCAAACAGTCAATCTTATTCATAACCAAAATTGTTGGAATTTTTTCAGCGCCAATTTCTTCAATAATTTCCTCTACTTGATCAATCTTTTCAATATTGTATTCATCCGCTGCGTCAACAACATGAAGTAGCACATTGGAACGCTTAGTTTCCTCTAAAGTGGATTTAAAGGCATCAACCAAATCATGCGGAAGATCTTGAATAAAACCTACCGTGTCCGCGATGACGGCCTCGCCTGAAGCAGGTAGAATAACGCGTCTAATGGTTGAATCCAAGGTGGCAAACAATTGGTCATGCGCAAAAACTTTAGCATCTGTCAGCGTGTTAAATAAAGTAGACTTTCCAGCATTGGTATACCCTGCCAATGCAATCATGGGTAACTCGTTCTTAGTACGTGACTTACGTCCTAAATCTCTTTGTTTGTGTACTTTGTCTAAACGCTTGGTAATGTTTTTAATACGCACAGCAATCAGACGCTTGTCGGTTTCCAACTGAGTTTCGCCAGGACCCCGCAGTCCAATACCGCCTTTTTGCCTTTCTAGGTGAGTCCAACCACGCACTAAACGGGTTGAAAGGTGCTTTAGTTGTGCCAACTCAACTTGCAATTTTCCCTCAAAAGAGCTAGCACGCAGTGCAAAAATATCCAAAATAAGACCTGTACGGTCCATCACCTGGCAGGCCAAAGTTTTTTCTAAGTTTCGCTCTTGAGAAGGGGTCAACTCTGGGGAAAAAATCACCAAGTCAAGTTCTAAATCTTGCACTATTTGTGCAATTTCATCCACTTTTCCGGTGCCAATAAAATATTGTGCTAATGCTGAGTTTCGATTAACCTGAAGAGTTTTAATGATATCCAATCCTGATGATTGGGCAAGTTCTTTAAACTCAGATTTTGCATTATGAACATTACGAGTGCTTGGCAACTCAACATATACCAACAAGGTTCTCTCACCTTGGCCTACAGCATCTTTTTGACGATCAAATAATTCCAATGAAAATTGACCTAGCCAGCTTTCTTATCTGATTTTTGCTTTTGTTCAGATTTATAAACAATAAGTGGCGCCTTATCAGTTTCAACCGTAGCTTTATCAATGACAACTTCAGAAACATTTTCCAAAGAAGGAAGCTCAAACATTGTATCTAACAATAGATCTTCTAAAATAGAGCGCAGACCTCGAGCACCAGTTTTACGCTTAATCGCTAGTTTAGCAATCGCTAGTAACGAAGCTTTCCTGAAAGTTAGCTTAACGGATTCAAGTTTAAAAATCTCTTGAAATTGCTTAACCACTGAATTTTTTGGCTGAGTCAAAATCTGTACTAATGCCGCTTCATCCAATTGACCTAAAGCAGTTTGCACTGGCAAACGGCCTACTAACTCTGGAATAAGGCCAAACTTAATAAGATCTTCTGGCTGAATTAAATCAAATAAATCAGTTAATGTTTTCTTTTCATTGTTGTCTTTGACTGCTGCTGAAAAACCAATGCCTGTTACCTTTTCAACACGACGATTAATAATCGCATCTAGTCCATCAAACGCACCGCCACAAATAAATAGAATTTTTGAGGTATCGACATCGATAGTTTCTTGGTTCGGATGCTTTCGTCCGCCTTGTGGTGGCACGGATGCTACTGTACCCTCAATAAGCTTAAGCATCGCTTGCTGCACACCCTCGCCAGACACATCACGGGTAATGGAGGGAGAGTCAGAGCGACGGGAAATCTTATCAATTTCATCAATAAAAATAATGCCGCGTTCTGCACGCACAGGATCGAAATCACATTTTGATAATAGATTTTTGATGACGTTTTCAACATCATCACCTACATAACCTGCCTCGGTGAGCGTAGTAGCATCAGCTACTGTAAAAGGAACATCTAAAATACGTGCCAATGTTTGTGCCAATAGTGTCTTACCAGAGCCTGTTGGACCAATCATTAAAATATTAGACTTATCGAGCTCTACATCATTCGCAATGTAATCATTTTTTAAGCGCTTGTAATGATTATAAACTGCTACTGATAAAACTTTCTTGGCATGATCTTGACCAATAACATAGTCATTTAAAAAATCACGCAATTGCATAGGTGTATAGTCCCAATCCTGATACTGATCAGCAACCTCTTTAATGGCTTGCTCTTCGATAAGGTCGTGACAAGATTCAATACATTCGTTACAAATGTAAACGCCAGGGCCGGCAATTAAACGCTCAACCTCAGATTTTGCCTTGCCACAAAATGAACAAGAAAGTTCTTTTTTATCGTCTTCCATAGTATTTAGCGTTTATCAATAACCTTGTCGATTAGGCCATACTTAGCGGAATCTGCAGCCGACATAAAATTATCTCTATCAGTATCCTTTTGAATGGTTTTAAGACTCTGCCCTGTGTGGGTTTTCATGATGTTATTTAACTTTTCTCTCACGGTTAAAATTTCTTTAGCATGAATATCAATATCACTAGCCTGACCTGAAAATCCACCTAATGGTTGATGAATCATCATTCTTGCATTTGGCAAAGCAAAGCGCTTATCTTTGGCACCTGCTGTTAATAGCAAGGCACCCATAGAGGCTGCTTGACCAATACACAAGGTAGATACATCAGGTTTAATAAACTGCATGGTGTCGTAAATAGCAAGCCCTGCTGTTACAGAGCCACCTGGAGAATTAATATACAAATGAATATCTTTGTCAGGGTTTTCTGATTCCAGAAATAATAGTTGGGCAACCACAACATTGGCCATATAGTCTTCTACGGGTCCTACTAAAAAAATAATTCTTTCTTTTAGTAAGCGTGAGTATATATCGTATGAACGCTCACCTCGGGCAGATTGCTCTACCACCATCGGTATTTGATTCAGATTATTGATATCCATTTAAGCTTGCTCGGTAATATCAGTAAATTTCTTTTTAACTATGTTAATTTTGGCGCTTTCTAAAATTTTCTCTTGCACCATCTTTTCAACAATCATCAGCTCAACACTTGATTTTCTTGAGACATCTTCGTTGTAATAATCAACCATTTGTTGTGCATTCTCACCATACGCTTGGGACATTTCTTGAATGCGCGCATCAATTTGCTCCATGCTTGCTTGCATTTGATTGTCGCTGGCAATTTGACCAACCATCAAGCCTAACTTCACACGACGCTCGGCTTCCTCATTAAATAGTGACGCTGGCATATCTGCTTGTGGCGTTTGGCCTTGCTGCTGCATACGCTCTTGCATTTCAGTTAATAAATTTTGCGCTTCGCCATCAATACTTCCCTGAGGTACATCAAACTTATTAGCAGCTGCCAAAGCATTAAACAACGCATCTTTGTTTAACTGCTCAATGCGTCCATCAATTTCAGTGCGCATCTGCTCTTTCATGCTAACCAGTAAAGCATCCATATCATTTTCGCCAAACTTCTTAGCAAATTCAGCATCTAGCTTCGGTTCTTTTGGCGAGCCTACTTCGTTAATAGTAATATTAAATTTAACTGGCTTTCCTGCTAAATGTGTTGCGTGGTAATCATCGGGGAAACTCACATCAAGATCAACTGTTTTACCAGCGGCAACATCAGTCACAGCCTCTTCAAAACCTGGGATCATCGTACCCTTGCCAAGTACCAATTTAAAATCTTTAGCTTCGCCACCTTCAAAAGTTTCGCCTTCAATAGTACCTACAAAATCCATCGCAACACGGTCACCCTCTTTAGACTTGCGCTTCACTGATTTAAATTCAATGAGCTGCTCTTGCAAGCCAGCTAAAGTTCTTTCTTCATCAGCCTTGGTAATATCAACCTCAATCTGCTCAATTTCTAATTTAGAGAAGTCTTCAAGCTTAACTTCTGGGAACACTTCAAACTCAACTGTATAAGAAAAATCAGTGTCACCTTCAGCATCTACCTTGCTAATAGAAGGGCGCGCTGCAGGCGTTACTTTTGCCTCAGTTAAAGCTTCCACTAGCGTCTCATTAACAATCTCATTCACTGCATCAGATTTGGCATTATCGCCAAAACGCTGCTTAACCATTGCAACAGGAACCTTACCTTTTCTAAAGCCATCAATACTAACCTGAGAAGCCATTGTCTTTAAGATTTTGTCAACTTTTTGGTTAAAAGTATCAATCGATACGTCTACTGTTAATGATCTCTTTAGACCTTCTAATGTTTCTAGTGAAGTTTTCATGTGCTTTAAATCCATCTCTTTGTTTATATAAAACGCTCAATTATACCTAAACTGCGGTCAATAAAAAAGGCAGTAAAGACTGCCTTTTGATACGCTTATTGAATGCTTTTAATGCAGGCCAGCGATATACTGAGCCAACGCTGTAATTTCTGCATTGGTTAAGCTTTTAGTAAACGCGACCATCATTTTGCGATCACCATTCATTCTAGCAGGTGTTTTTGCGTCCGTTTGTGCATTAATAGAGACTTGACGAAAATCTTTTAACTGCTTAGTAGTGTATGCAGCATGCTGTGAAGCAAGTGCTGGAAATCCTGCAGATGGAATACCGGCACCTTGAGGGCCGTGACAAGCCGAACAAGCGACAATACCCCTAGCTTTGTCACCGCCACGGTATAGTTTTTCACCTAGTGCAATATCAGCCGTCTTGCTAGCAACACCTTGAGCGATCACTTGTTGAGAGAAATGTGCGGATAAATCTGCCATATCTTCCGTTGAAAGGCTAGCCACAATACCTGCCATTAAACCATCTTGACGCTTGTTCGATTTAAAATCTTTAAGCTGCTTAAATAGGTAATTTTCACCTTGTCCTGCTATTTTTGGAAAATTAGGCACCATTGAATTACCATTGGCACCATGGCAAGCTGTGCATGTTACAGACTTAGCCTTACCCTTATTAGCATCACCTGCGGCAAAAGTGTGCGTAGAAATAAGTGTCAAGACCGTTGCAAAAATCAATACTAATTTATTCATAATGCCTCTTTTTAGAAAAAAATAAGCCGATATTATACGTTAATATCGGCTTATTAAATTTACGAAATGCGTCTTAAAAGACGCCAAGTAATTTAATGTGTTGCTAGGTAATCGGCAATGGCTTGTTCTTGACCAGCAGCCATTGGTGCCATAGCATTCATAGTTGCATTTTTACGTGCACCAGATTGGTAATCTTTTAATGATTTTACAACATCAAGATCAGGACGAACTGATTTTGCTAATGATGGATATGCTGGAATTGCTGATTTACCGCCCACACCATGACAACCTGAACAGCCTAATGCATCAAATGGATTTGCTTGAACAGAACCCATTGCTAATACTGTTGACGCTACTAATAAAACCTTTCTCATTACTCTCTCCTTGTTTTTTAATAAGATAAAATGGTAAATAGTTCAAATACCACTGATTTCTGATTATACATCATTTACATAAATGCGCAAACACTACCACCAAGCCAAATTTTTACTATCTTGCCCCTCTTTAAAAGGCTGCCCACCTGACGAAGGATTTGAGGTTATTTTTGCAGGCAGATCTAATGCAGGCAAGTCTAGCTCAATCAATACGCTAACCATGCAAAATAAATTGGCCAAAGTTTCTCGCACACCAGGACGCACTCAACACTTGGTCTTTTTTGAATTAGATGAGCATAGGCGCTTGGTAGACTTACCTGGATATGGTTATGCCAAAGTGCCGGAACATGTTAAAAAACAATGGCACCAAGATATGAGCGAATACTTTGATAAGCGTGATTGCTTACGTGGCGCCGTTTTAGTAATGGATGTTCGCCATCCGCTTAAACCCTTCGACAAAATGATGTTAGAGTGGTGTGTCAGTATTAATCTACCAACACAAATCATTCTAACCAAGGCAGATAAACTCAAAAAAGGTGCTGCTGCCAACGCTTACCAGCAAGTTAAAAAAACTATTAAAAATCATCCTTATGCTGATGTTCAGTTATTCTCTAGCCTAAAAAAACAAGGGCTGGAAGAATTATGGTCACGCCTTGATACTTTTTTCGGCTACGTTGAATAAATGCATCTAAAGGCTGATCTTACACATCTCGTTGCAGCAGATATTGTGGTGGTTGCTAATAATCGTCAGGTGTTAGCTTTCAAACATACTTTTTGTAAACAACAACCTCACACACAACTACCCACTGTACTATCTTGGCAACAATATCTAAAGCACTATTGGCAATCACAACATATCCATAGCAAACTGCGTCTTATTGATGCCATAGAACAACGCTACTTAATTGAATCCTCGCTACAGCTTTTTAAACAAACTCAGCAAACTCAGCTAACCAATGAAGTGATCAAAAATTATGATTACTGTACAAATCACTTAATTAAACTAGACACCTTAAGTCAATCTAAAGTTCAGATTTGCGAGGTTTTTGCTGATTGGATTAAACACTATCAAGACACTAAGCACAGTCTCAATCTTGTTGATGCAAACGACCTGCCCGGTCTTTTATTGCAAGATGAAAACACATTTCAGGCGCCCTATATTTACGGCTTTAAAACACTAACGCCACTGCAACAACTAATATTTAATAAGCTAAATTATCAGACTATTGAGGCTCAATATACACACAAAACTGAAAAAAAATGTTTTGACAATAGTGTTAATGAAATTAAAGCCGCCGCACTTTGGGCCAAGCGTCAACAAGCTAAAAATCCTGACCAATCAATTGCTATTGTTTGTCCACAGCTCGGCGAGATGCAGCATTTACTCAACTCAATATTTGACCAAACCTTTGATGACTTATTAACTGAAACCGGTCAAAAAGCTTACAATATCTCGCTAGGCTTACCCTTGTCTCGCTATACGCTTGTGCAAGATTTACTTAATTTACTGGAACTCCATGAACAAATTAAAGCTGATCGTATTCAAAGCAGCTTATTCATTCAAGTGATTACCAGTGTTTATCTGCAAGGCTATCAAATAGAACGCAGTGCACGACATTTATTAGTTAATCAGGTCTTAGCTTTATCGCAAGAATACTGCCAACTAAATCATCTAGAAGCATTTCTTAATCAATGCCCGATATTACTTGAAATTTTGCATAAATCTCGCTCTAGCACGGCACGTCCTCAGTTGTTAAATGAGTATCTATTAGATTTTAACACCACACTGAATCATTGGGGTTTTGCCACAGATCGAGCGCTTAGCAGTAGTGAATACCAACTCTTTAATAAATATCTAGCGAGCTCGCTCAAACTTAACCAGCTTGCGCATCATCAAAAAAAATGCACGGCAGCTAGCGCACTTCAACAATTAAAAACTATTAATAATCAAACTATTTTCCAAGCACAATCAAGTCAAACTCCTATTCAAATTATTGGCTCTTTAGAAGCAGAAGGCTTACGATTTGATCACGCTTGGGTTATGGGTATGACACATGACTTTTTGCCTGCCAAACTTAATTCTCCTCGGTTTATTAGTGCTGATATTGCGATTCGTCATGCCGTCACACACAGTAGTTATGAACTTATTCAAACCGATGCTCAAAATACATTAAACAACTTGTGCTCGTTGTCAGATTGCGTCATTTTGTCTTACGCCCAATTGCATTTAGCACTAGAACAACTGCCTTCCCCTTTAGTCTGTTTTGATCAAAAAAGCATAACAGCCGCAGACACTCCGATCAATGTCCATAAAACAGAGTCTCTCGTCGATGACTCAGGTACACCCTTTACGCAAGGTGATGTTCAGTCTGGCGTTATTCTGCTTAAAAATCAAATGGCCTGTGCTTTTAAAGGGTTTGCTCATCGACTCAATCTAAAGCATTATGATGAGCCGCATATTGGTCTAGATAGACGCGAACAAGGCAATGCTATTCACAACGCCTTGCAATATATCTATCAAACAGTTAATTCAAAAGAAGCGCTACTAGAATTAACGTTTGATGAGCTTGATACGCTGATTGATCAAAAAATCTATGCCGCTCTGAAACGCCATCCAAGTTCTGGCTACAAGCGCATTGAAAAAATCAGATTAAAGCAACTATTACAAAAATTTATTGAAACTGATAAAGCAAGAGAGAATTTTCGTGTACTGGCTACTGAGCAAAGTATTCGTGTCAATATTGCCGGGCTAAGCTTTAATACCCGTCTTGATCGCCTGGATCAAATGGATAATGGCGATCAAATTGTATTTGACTATAAAACCGGTGATACCTCAACTGCCAAATGGTGCTCAGCAGATATTGTCGAGCCACAATTACCCATCTATAGTGTCACTAACAACACCCAGGGTGCCGCTTTTATTGAGCTTAACTCAAACGCGGTTAGCTTTAAAGGCTTGTCTAAAGATCCTGATTCTTTACCAACACAATCCACACGTAAAAGCAGCTGTCAGGCGTGGGATCAGCAAGTCGCTATGTGGGCTCAGCGACTAAACCAGGCCAGCCTCGATTTTCAATCAGGACAAGCGCAAGTTCTGCCTAATAAAAAAGCTTGTGATTATTGCGAGCTCGACTTATTGTGTAGAGTTCAGAAATAACCGAATAATTGAGCGTTTCTCATTGGCAATTGCTTGAGCAATATTTGTCTTATCTAATGCAGAAATATCAATACCGCTTAGCTGTTTAGCAAGCCTAGCAATCGAGCTTACATCTATTGATAACAATTGGTAGACTGCCAACAAATCTACGAATCGATCTTTACGCCTTAAGGCGTCAGTTTTGGCAAAAAAATCAAAAATTTCATCAACACTTTGTTGCTTGAAAGAGCGTACATTTGAGTAAAACTGAGCACTAAGTTTGGCCAACTGTTCATAGTGTTTTGGGCATTTTAATCGCTGACAAAGTTGATCGATATCAGCAACCGACTCTTGAATCAACCAGATGCAAAATTTCAACTGTGGCTGATGAGTCTTTAAGTTGTCTAACAACTTAAAATCGTTATGATGGCTTTTTTGCACTTGTGATTTCATAGGTGAAAAAACTCGATCATAGGCCCCACATGCTGCCAATACTTTAAAAAACGCAGATGGTGTTTGGTACGATAAAGACTTTTCCAATTCTTTAAAAACACGCTCTGGCGTGAGTGCATCTACTTCACCCGAAATAACCATGGTCTGCATTAATTGGTGAGTTTTATGCGCCACCTTAAAGCCAAATGGTTTAAAACGGGCAGCAAAGCGTGCCACACGTAAAATACGCACTGGATCTTCACTAAACGCCTCTGAAACATGGCGTAACAGGCCATTATCCAAGTCTTCTTGGCCATTAAAAGGATCGATTAGCTCGCCATTTTTTTCTGCTATAGCGTTAATCGTCAGATCGCGTCGAGACAAATCTTGCTCCAAAGTCACTTCTTTTGAAGTATCAAATTCAAAGCCTTTGTATCCAGCACCCACTTTGCGCTCAAGCCTAGCCAGTGCATATTCTTCCTGTGTGCCTGGGTGCAAAAAAACAGGAAACTCTTTACCCACTTGGCGATAGCCTAAATCTAGCATTTCGTCAGGCGAAGCGCCGACCACCACCCAATCTTTCTCGGTGTGCTCATCTGCCAGAGCTAATAAACGATCACGTACTGCACCGCCAACCAAATAAACTTTCATACTTGCAAGAAGATTTTTATTAATTCTCATATAATACACGAATGGATTTAGATAACTTAACACCCGAACAGTTTAGAATCACTCAACAGTGTGGCACTGAAGCGCCCTTTACCGGTCGATTTGTTAATCACCACGAAAACGGCAACTACACTTGTATTTGTTGTGATCAATTATTATTTGCTTCCAAAACCAAATTTGACTCGGGCACAGGGTGGCCTAGCTTTTATGATATTGCTACAGCCAACAGTGTGACACTAATCACTGACAATACGCACAACATGACACGCACTGAAGTTAGATGTCAAAACTGTGGGGCGCATTTGGGTCATGTTTTTGCAGATGGTCCAGCACCTACTGGACAGCGCTACTGTATTAACTCAGCTTCACTAGGGTTTAAAAAAATATAATGCGTATTCATATTCTCGGTATTGCAGGTACTTTTATGGGCTCTTTAGCGCTGATTGCCAAACAGTTAGGTCATCAAGTTACTGGCCAAGATCAAGGTGTATATCCGCCCATGAGTACACAACTTGATGAGCAAAAAATTACTTACACAAAAGGCTATAAGGCTATTGACATGCCAAAAGCCGATCTGTTTATTATTGGCAATGCCTTGTCTCGTGGCAATGAGTGTGTGGAAGAAATCCTAAGCAAACAATATCATTACACTTCAGGGGCGCAGTGGCTTAGTGAGCAGGTTCTGCGTAACAAATGGGTGTTAGCTATCTCGGGCACTCATGGCAAAACCACAACAGCCAGCATGTTGGCTTGGATTTTAGATTATGCAGGCTACAATCCTAGCTTTTTAATTGGTGGTGTGGTTGAGGATTTTGGCGTATCGTCACAACTCACCGATTCAAACTTTTTTGTGATTGAAGCTGACGAATACGACACGGCATTTTTTGACAAACGCTCAAAATTTGTTCATTACCATCCAAAAACTTTGGTCATTAATAATCTTGAGTTTGACCACAGTGATATCTTCGATTCACTTAAAGACATTCAAAAACAATTCCATCACTTGATTCGCACTGTGCCGAATGAGGGGCTAATTATCCACCCAGCTAGCCATCAGGCTATTGATGATGTCCTCAAACAAGGTCTTTGGTCTGCCGATCAGGTCTTGCCTGTTGAGCAACTAACCCCAACAAAAATAGGTAGTAGTTTTAAAGTTGATGGCTCACGCGTTGACTGGCATTTATTGGGTGAGCACAATATGCAAAATGGCTTAAGCGCTATTTATGCCGCTCACCATGTTGGCGTCCCCATTGACGTGGCCTGTAAAGCGCTAAACCAATTTAAGGGTGTGAAGCGTCGCCTAGAGATTAAACATCAAACCGAACATATTACTCTATACGATGATTTTGCCCACCACCCTAGTGCCATTCAAACCACGCTAAAAGGTTTGCGTACCAAAGTAGGTAGCGATCCAATCGTGGCCATTTTAGAGTTGAGATCCAATACCATGAAATCTGGCGTTCACCAGCAAAGTCTGGTTGATGCGCTAACAACTGCTGACCGAGTTTTAATTCTAAGACCTGCAAACCAAGATTGGAACATAGAGGAATTATTTGACCAATCCGTATTATTTAACTCGGTTGACGAAATAGTAAAGACTCTAAGTCATGTTCAAAAAGGCCATTTAGTGGTCATGTCAAATGGAAGTTTTGACGATATTTTTAAAAAACTAATAAAACACTTATGAAACCCATTGCAGTTGCACTTACTGGCGCCTCAGGCATGCCATATGCACTGACTCTACTGAAAGAGTTGGTGAAAACTCAAGACAAAATCTACGTGATGATATCAACCGCAGCCAATACGGTCATTGCTATGGAAACCGATCTCAACTTAGGATCAGACTCTCAATCTATTGAGAAGAGTTTATGCCGATATCTAGACGCTAAAAACGGGCAAATAGAAGTATTTTCTAAAAATCAATGGACAGCGCCTGTTGCCTCAGGCTCAAATCCACCGCGCGCAATGGTTGTTTGTCCATGCACCATGAGCACGTTATCCGCCATTGCAAATGGCCATGGCGATAACCTTATGCATCGCGCTGCAGATGTGGTTATTAAAGAACAAAAAAAGCTAATTTTAGTCCCAAGAGAAACACCTTACTCGGCTATTCACTTAGAAAACATGCTTAAGTTATCTCGCCTTGGCGTGGTGATTATGGATGCCAATCCTGCGTTTTATCAAAACCCAGATAGTATTCAAGATTTGGTTAATTTTGTGGTAGCTAGAATTCTAGATCATTTAGCGGTAGAGCACGAGCTACTACCCCCTTGGCAAGAATGATTAGTATTATAGGCCTTGCCTATAATACTAAAAAGTGATAACGGTTAAACCTAAAAAAACTAAGAATATCGCAAAGAATTTTTTGAGTTTTTTACCATCGACACTGTGTGCGACTTTAGCGCCAAGTGGCGCAAACAATACGCTCATAACCACGATACTAATAAGTGCTTCGGTATGAATAAAACCTAAACCACTGTCACCAGATTCCACGCCCCAGCCCGCTACAATAAAACCAAGCGCCCCTGCAATGGCAATTGGCATACCCACAGCTGCTGAAGTAGCGATGGCATTTTTAATATTGACATTGTTATAGGTTAAAAAAGGCGTTGTCATGGTACCACCGCCAATGCCAACAATGGCAGACACTAAACCAATAATATAACCGCTAACACGCCACACCCATTTTCCTAAGTTATCGACATGCGAAGCACTACTAATACCAAAATACATAATCGCCGCAGCGCCAAATTCAAATAATGCAAAGAAAATTCGCATGAAGTCAAAACTCATCACTTTAGTGAGTAGCGCGCCAGTAAAGGCGCCTAGCAGAATCGTAGGCGTGAGTTTTTTAAAATTTTGCCAATGGATAGCACCGCGACCATGGTGAGCTTTAACACTAGAAATAGACGTAAATACAATTGCCGCTAAAGCAGTGCCTACTGCTGTATGCATTAAGGCCGATTGATCAACACTACTGGATAACAAGTACAACAAAGCCGGAACAATGATTAGGCCACCTCCAACACCCAGAAGACCGGCAAAAAATCCTGAAAATGTACCGAGTAGTAGTAACGGTGTTAATTCAACCAATCACCAACCGCTTGGGTCAACAAATCACTTTGTTCATTAAAAAAATGATCTCCTTGTATCATTCTTTGAACATACTGACTATTATTCTTAGCTGCCTCACGCCTTTGTATTACTGTTTTTAAAACAG
>JAHZJR010000104.1 GCA_022600805.1 Pseudomonadota bacterium | reverse complement strand
TTATGAAAAAATTACTACTAATATATTTAACACTAATATCTTTTTGTGTTAATTCACAAACTTTTCCTGACACAGTTGCTTATGATTCTATGGAATCTTTTGATTGGTCAGGTAATTGGTGGGTAGGTGCATCAACAACAGGGTTTTTCACTAACGCCTCTAAGTCATCCCCAGCTTCCGCTGTTATATATGGGACAGGTAATTCAAATGATGAGTATGATTGGTATAGTTTACCTAATATAGATACGTTGGACCCAAACCAAGAATATAAAGTACAACTTAACATAGGTTCTTATAGGTTTACCGGTACAGGACCTACTTCTGGTGTTGATGTTGGTGATTATGTTGATGTTCAGGTATCAACTGATGGTGGTTTAACTTATAATTCAGAAATAAGAGTTACAGGATTTAATAACGCTTATTGGGATTTTAATTCTAAAACAATAAGTAAAGTTATCAACGGAAATGTAGATATCTATACACCTGCTGGTGGTGGTGATAGAACTCTGTTAGGTGATGGTTATTCAGTTATAGAATTAATATTTCCACTAGGAACAAGACAAATAGCGATAGATGTTTTAGTTGTGGTTGATAGAGCGGGTGAAGAGTGGTGGATGGATGACTTCTTTATGTTGGGTTCGGGTTCAGGGGCATCCTTACCTATTAAGTTAATCTCATTCGGTGTTGGTACCGATGACTTAAACCAAGTCATTATAGAATGGAGTACAGCATCTCAGATAAATAACGACTACTTTACAATCCAAAAAAGTTTAAACACTTTAGAATGGGAAGATGTAAAAGAAATACCAGGAGCTGGAAATTCAAACACCCAAATAGATTACCGTTCTATTGATACAGACCCTTATATTGGTGTGTCTTATTATAGATTAAAACAAACCGATTATGATGGTGTGTTTGAAACCTTTAACCCAAAGTCTGTTCTAGTTAAAGATGATATGACGATAGGGTTAAACATAAAGCCAAACCCAGCAATAAGTCAAATTGAACTAGATTTAGTTCACCCCAACCCAAATTACCACCCTTATAACCATGATGTTAGGATTTATAACACAAATGGTGAAGAAGTTTATAAAATGTATTTTATGGGTAATCTAAATGATTTTATTATTGATGTAAGTAAATTTAAATCTGGTTACTACTTGGTAAAATCTAAAAGTGATGAAGTTAAAGGTGTTGGTAAATTTATGAAAAAATAATGGAAATAAAAGCTCAACTAAATAAACCTTATGTTAAATTAGATAAGGAAAAATGTATACTAACCTTTAAGGGTAAATCATATCCCGAACATGCTAAAGATTTCTATGAACCCATTTTAGATGAGGTGATTAGTTGTTCTGATGAAATTGAAGGTGAGATGATTACTGTTAACATAATGTTAGAAATAATGAACTCATTATCAACAAAGTATATTTATAAAATATTAAAAATAATTGAGGGTAGGTCTAAAAAACTAAATATCAATTGGTACTTTGAAAATGATGATGAGGATATGGAAGATGAAGGTTATTTATTTAAAGATTCATTTAAATCCACTAATTTTGAGTTAATATCTGTAACAGACTTAAGAGAAATTTAATTAAGGTACATCAGTACTAAAAGTTGTAAAGTTTGTCATTGTTCCGTCATTACCTCCACTACCGTTATCTGTGAGTGTTGGGCTTGTGTCACCATCACCACATCTCCACCAAGATAAAGGAGATAAACTACTAATGTCATTAGGGGTACCACCATTGTATATGCTTGTGATATCACTTTGTGATAATTCAGAGTTGAATATCGCTACCTCGTCAATATTACCATCTGTATAACTTGTATTTAGTTTTCCGATATAGACAGGAACCGTAGTATTAGTCATCGCTCTATAACTCCCTACACTAACACTTGTATCATCAACCCTGACTCCATCAACATATATTTTAATTCCATCTTGAGCGTTAATACCTCCTCTACCGTCATAAGTAGAGGCAATGTGATACCATTGACCTGTATTTAAGAAAGTACTTTGTAATCTAGCCCTATACTGAGAACTGCTATCAAGTAGATAAAGTTGTAAATTACCCGCAGCCCCCGTACCGAAACTATACTCATATGTGCTACCTACATATTTGTTTAATAATCTAAATCCAGAAATGTCATCCATTTTAATCCACCCACTAATACTAAAAGGTGAATCAGTTGTACCATTACCAAAAGATAAATTACTGTTGTCTGCTACATTTATATAGTCATCTACTCCGTCTAAAGCTATACTCTTTGTATTGAATTTTGGTACATCAGTTGAAAATGTACTAAAGTTTGTCATTGTTCCATCATTGCCTCCGCTTCCATTATCTGTAAGTGTCGGACTTGTATCTCCATCTCCACATCTCCACCAAGAAACAGGTGAAAGACTACTTATGTCGTTAGGCACTCCATTATCATAAATGTTTGTAACATCACTTGCAGAAAGTTCTGAATTAAATACTGATACTTCGTCAATGTTACCCGCTATAAATTCGCCTATCTTAAATGGATTACTTGTGTTTCTCATAGCAACGTATATATTTTTTTGATTGTTTGCATTATCTACTCTCAAACCATCAAGATATATTTTAATTCCATTACTTGCATTTGTTCCGCCTTGCCCATCGTATGTCCAAGCAATGTGATACCAAGTATTAATTGATATTAATCCGGTACTTGTTTTGCGACCTCGTCTGTTTAATGCAACTCCATTTGAATATATATTATTGTAAATCGCACCATCACTTCCAATATAAAAGATTTGTTCTCTGTTATTAGTTGTAGAATAATCACCCCTTTCAACAAGAGTGTGTCCTGTACTTAAATCATCTACTTTAACCCACATTGAAAAGGTAAAAGGAAAATCATTAGTTGTATTTCCAAAACTTAAATTACTATTGTCCGCAACATTTACATAGTCATCCACACCATCTAAAGCTATTGACTTAGTGTTAGTGAAACTTGGGGGTGTATCGGTTTCAGTAGATAATA
>JAHZJR010000004.1 GCA_022600805.1 Pseudomonadota bacterium | reverse complement strand
GGCTTTGCAGCGGCTCGTGCACTCTCTACTCGTAACGAAGATCCTGCTACTGCCTCTCGCCCTTGGGACAAAGATCGAGATGGGTTCGTCTTGGGTGATGGCGCTGGAGTTGTTGTGCTTGAAGAATACGAACATGCTAAGGAACGTGGTGCCAAAATTTATGCAGAGGTAGCGGGCTATGGTATGAGTGGTGACGCCTATCACATGACACTTCCCTCAAAAGGTGGGGAAGGTGCAGCGCGGTGCATGAAAAATGCCATGCGCAATGCAGCCATCAACACTGATCAGATTGACTATATCAATGCACATGGAACCTCAACGCCAGCTGGCGACCAGGCAGAAACAGATGCAGCGAAACTTGCGTTAGGTGATCATGCTTATAATTTAGTGATGAGCTCTACCAAATCAATGACAGGTCACTTACTCGGTGCTGCTGGTGGTATTGAGGCCATCTTTACAGCGTTAGCGATTAGAGATCAAGTGGCACCACCAACGATTAATATCTTTAATCAAGATAAAGGGTGTGATTTAAACTACGCAGCCAACGAGGCTCTAGAGATGAAAATTGAGCACGCTATTTCCAACTCCTTTGGATTTGGTGGCACAAATGGAAGTATTTTACTTTCAAAAATCTAAAAAAAATGCCCAACTGTAAGTTGGGCATTTTTTTACTAGCTATCTCTATTCAGATCTACTTATCTAATGCAAGGATCAAACCTTTAATCTAATCTGCATCTGCAAACAAACCTTTAAAAAATTTTAAAACAATCATGACGCCATTTTAAATACTGTGAAGCACAATCTCTTTATTCACTACTTACGCCCATTCACTGTCATTCACTTTAATCTCAATTCATAAAATCAAGACTTTCATCAAATTCTAAATACTATACTTAGAAATCTAAATATCAAATTTTTAGTGGTGTTTTGTTGTGCTGATTTGCTTAAAACTGCTGGTAATTTAAGTATTGATACTTGATATATTTTTTAAAACCCTCTTTCTGTTTCTACCTTACTGTGAAATATGGTTTTAGTACTGAGATCGTTATTCGATAACAAATAAAAAGTGAATTGAATATTTTAGATTAATACCTCAAATATCTTACTAAATTACTACTCCTGCATATTTAATGGTTATGCTTAATTGAGTTTCTAGAAACATGCTCCTTCATTTGATCTGGCTTCGAAATATATTTTATGTTTTTCAGTAACAGCTTAATAGCTTGAAAGTGAATAAGAAAAATTGACTTTATTGTGACAAAAGGTATCTTAAAAAAAGCTTTTTTTAGAGATCTTGAGCTTAACTTATCAAGCTTACCAGTTAGTGAAGTTAGAAGTATTTTCTCTTTATTTTCATTACAAAGATTGATGCGGATCTTGATTAAGTCATCACTGAGTGAAAATTGAAAATCATAGTATCCCTCTCTTTTAAGGAAAGGCGACACATGGAATACCTTTTTAGCCACATAGTTCCCACTTGTATCTTTATCATCTAGATAGGTTAGATAACTATGTGTTTCACCAAAAGTATTATTAACTTCGCTCACCACAGCGTAGAGATCATCCTTGCTGTTGAAACAAAACCAAAAGCTAACTGGATTAAATACATACCCGAGAACTCTTGGCATAGAAATCAAAAAAACTTCTTTCGGTTTTTCAATTTTATAGGCATCAAACATATCATCAAGCCATGCCTTAAGGGATGAGCCATCTCTGTAACCATGATCTTTATTATAGAAACTATGCAGACCAAAGCTATTGAGATTTAATGTCTTTGCAATAGATTTACTCTCAATCAGGGATAAGGGAATTCCCAAATAATAGACATCATATTTAAAAGCATTCTTTCTAGGACTTAACCTCTGATGCATCACTTCAAAGTTAATTAACTTGGGTGTGTCTATTCCCACGGTAATTTAACTCCAAAGTCTTTAACTACTTTAATGGCACTAGATAGTCCATCCTCATGAAATCCATATCTTTGCCATGCCCCACAAAACCAGAACTTATCAACACCTTGAATTAAAGGAATATCTTTCTGTGCAGCGATAGCATCTTGATTAAACTGAGGATGATCAAATGTATGTTCATTGATAATCAACTCTTCTTTAGGTTTAACGCTCGGATTGAGCGTCACTAAAACAGGTTTTTTAGATTGAAGAGACTGCAAACTATTCATCCAATAAGTCAAAGAAATTTTACTAGCTTTGACTTTGTTGCTGTTTGATAGATATACCCAACTTGACCAAGCGCTTTTTCTCTTCGGCATAAAGGATGAGTCTTGATGAAGAATGACAGAATTAGGCTTATATTGAATGCGTCCCAAAACTGACTTTTCTTCTTTTGAAGGTTTATCAATTAAAGCTAAAGCCTGGTCACTATGACATGCAAAGATGATCGCATCAAACTGGTGTTTATCTCCATTGGAGTCAGTAACTGTTGCAGAATTTTTATCTCGAGTGACAGAGCTTACCTCAAGATTGGTTCGGATATTTTTTTTAATTTTTCTGGTAAGTCTAGTAACGTATTCTTTACTTCCACCTTTGACAGTGTACCATTGTGGCTGTCCATCTACAGACAATAATCCATGGTTATAAAAAAACCTAATTAGGGTTTCTGCTGGAAAATTAAGCATATCTTCAACGGGTGTTGACCAGATAGCTCCACTCATTGGAAGAAGATAATAATTTTTAAACCACTCTCCAAGTTTTAAATCTTCAATCAAATCTCCGATAGTCTTACAGTTCTGACTATCAATGTAGAGCAATGCTTTTTTATTGAATTTCAATATATCTTGAAGCATTCTGTAATAAGAAGGTCTAAGAAAATTTCTTTTTTGAGAAAAAAAGTTACTCAGCTTTATGGATCCATATTCAAGCCATCCATCATTGATGCTGACACCGAAAGACATATTGCTTTTGATAGTGGGGACCTCAAGATGCCTAAAAAGCGCTAAAAGATTTGGATAATTTTTTTGATTAAAAACGATAAAACCGGTATCAACATTGATTTTATTATAATTCTCTTGAAAAGTTAATGTTCTGGAATGTCCCCCAATATAGCTTTCTTTTTCAAAAACACTGACATCATGCTTTTGACTCAAAAAGTAAGCGGCGCTCATTCCCGATATACCAGCGCCAATAACCGCAATTTTCATAGTTTTTAATATTTATTTGAAAACAAAATTTCTCAAATTTTATTATATAATAGCCAATCTCTTGAGGGTGTCATATGTTAAAAAATAGAATTAATCGAACGTTCATTGAAATACTGAAATCTATCAAATATGGATCTTTAAATCTTACTGATTATGATGGAAGAGTTCATACATTTAAGGGTAACAACGATGGTCCTAATGCTGAATTAACGCTTCATTCCAATAAAGTTATTTCAAATATGGTTTTTAGAGGTGATATAGCATTTGCTGATGATTACAGGAATGGACTTTGGGATAGTCAAGATCTTTCTGCTTTGATCGAATTTGGTTTACTGAATCATAATGAACTTAATCAATTTATTTTTGGCTCCAAGATTCAGCAAATAATCTCTAACTTTTCATACTTTTTCAAAAAAAATACAAAATCTGGAAGTAAAAAAAATATTCATGCCCACTATGACTTAGGTAATGAT
>JAHZJR010000126.1 GCA_022600805.1 Pseudomonadota bacterium | reverse complement strand
TAATAATTACTTGTAACAAAAATTCTTTACTAATGTCAAGCGATGGTAACGTCTGAGCTGTCTATATCTGCTGCGCTAATTTGATTTATCGCTATTGGCGACGTATTAACGGGAGGTGTAATAGTGTCAAACTTAATAGATAAAGTGACAATTCCAGGTACTGAAGATGTTATAGCCTCCCTTAATGTAGTCTCCCAGACATCTTGGCCTGGGTTAAATTCAATAGCTGCAAGCGCGGTCTTGATATCGTCGTCCCCAGTTATAGGATAAACAGGTCCTTGCGCTTCGTCGTTATTGATAGTCCTTGTGACTTCTACATAAATTTTCACAGACGATAGCCTTGAGAAAGAGACGGAAACAGGCTGATTTTGAGAATCAATTAAAGGAACTGTGATATTCCCAAAAGATTGAACACCAGCACTTACTGAATTAAGCACCGACGTTGCCACATCATTATCTGTACCACCAACAACAAAGCATTCAACTGTCCCAATTCCACCGCCAGATGGCGTAGGAATTAAGCCGTCGTTATTTTCAAATAAAGTTGCTGAAGTTACACCTGCCGTATCTAGTAATATAGCAATAATAGCTTCTCTATAACCTCCACCACCTATATTTAGTGATTCAGTAGTTCTTTTCCTGGCTTCTGCATCTGTTTCTATGTCAGAGCCCGCGTCTGCATCGTCCTGATTATTTGAACTCTCAACTCCGACGGTCGGCGAAATAACATCTGTCAGTGATCCAGCAGGAGCGGCTATATTACCAGCATCTTCTGCAATTAAACTAACTAGATTCTCATCTGAAGCGAACGCGGCATCCCCAAAAGGAGGTAGCCCGCTACCGGGTGGAACTGTGTAGTCAAAAGCTGTTGGTGTTACATTAAATATTAAGTAAGTACCGTCAAATCCAGGTTGTACAGCTTCAGATATGACAACAGTATCTCCATTAGACCAGGTATGCGCTGTGGCAGTGTTCGCAGTAACAGTTGTTACACCGTCAAATAAAAACCCTGTTACATTTCGCCAGCCGTTAGGTCCTAAAGTTGTTTCCTCTTTGCTAATAAAAGAGTTAGGAGTTCCGGCAACGTTAACAACTAAGGATCCTGCGCTAATCACTAAACTAGGGTCACCTCTCAAATTAACTTCCGCCGTTCCTTTTGTCGGCTCTTCTCTCGTGTCTCCAGTTATTTCGAGGTTGTAATCTAAGCTAACACCTTTTGCTGTTAGTCTATAATTACTCAAATAAACACCTTGAATAGCTTCTTGAATCAAAGCCTCTCTTTCAGAGTTTATAGCAATCGTTTTTCCGGCAGGGCTTGTATCTTTTAGATTAAACGAATCTGAAAAAGATGCTTTATAAAGCTCTTTTCTCTCGTTTAATATTTCACTGAGTGATTGGGTTTTTAATCCATTCTCATCAAATTGTATTGGCATATTATATATTTATTACAGTGTTCAACTCAACCTGACCGAAAATCGTATTTGCTATTATATTAACAGTCAGAGAATTATTTGTCAGCTCATAACTAAAATCGTTAATAGTATCTATACCGTCGGTAGATAGTATCGCTATTTGTAACTCCGCCTCATTAAAAGTGGTTAGTGATTTTGATCCAAGTAAGCCATTTTGATTGTCAAAAAAAGTGATTCCTTCGTCAAAATTTAAGAACCAATCTTTTTTAGATAGTTTTAAGTTAGTTTCTACTTGCTGTTTAACAACATCTATATCTTGTATTATGACGAAGTCAGCATTCTCAATAGCATAATCCCCGTCATCATTTAATTTGTAATCTAAAAAAGTAGCCATTTTAAGTTAAAGAGTCTGTTAAAGTTTGGATTTCAACTAATAATTGTGCGATTGTTTTCGGCGTACCTATACTTGTTGATGCTGGTCCGTACGTAGTCCCATTAGCTTGAGGAATGTTTGTCATAACGTCTAATATACCTCGCATTATTTTTACCAAATCAGCTACTTGATTCCCCATTTTAATAAAAGTCCCATCAAGCACTTGAATTTCAGCAGTATTAACTACCGGCGGTGTAGGCCATCCCTGCAAGTCAGGGTAAAGTCCTAGCATAGCCACCGCATCTGCGTAGTAAAACTTATGCCCTTCAGTAGGTGCTACCGCGCCCCCTGTTTTCCTCCAATTTGCTAAATAATTATTGGACACAATTAAGCCGACACTAGCACCAGTCAAGCTTAAAGGGTCCATTGGAGGTCTAATCATGAAAGTGTTTGTACGACCCGGCAAAATAATTGGAACGTCTAATATTTGGGTTGGATAAGGCGTTTTTGTGTCTAAATCAAATTTTAAAAAAGAACTCAATACGTCACAAACATAAACGTTAGGGTTGATAGTGCTAGGCCTTGCGGTAGTTATAACACCAGGGAAAAAAGTAGATACTTCATTATAAAGAACTCTTCTTACTACGCTTTCAAAAGCGTCTTCTAGTGCGTCCGAACCTTCGTAATTCATTTTTAAGCCCTCACTTGTATTATATTATCTAAAAAGAATGTTTCTACTGTTGACGTAAATTCACCATCTCTATTGTCACCAGCGTGTATGATTTTAGTTATACTTAATAGAGTAACTCTTTGAGTTGCTGACGGGTTTGCAGAAGCTAAAGCTAGCCTAGTAGTAGCTTCTGACTGTATGCTGATAGGTTGCCGGACTGCTAAAGTGCCGTCTAGTCTCATTTTAAAATTTACTCCTCGTGATGTAGCTTGTGGAGAACCAATCAATCCAGTTGCCTCGTTTATTATTTTAATAAATCCAGACGTATCTAACTTGCCGATAGGATAGAAATTAACTCCAGCATCGTCCCATGTGAAATCTATAGTTCTTGGATACCCTTGCTTAAATCTATTAATAAAAACACTAAAAGGTTCTCTAAATATATCATTCTTCTCAAAAACAGCGCCAGCTAACAACGCATTGATTGATGCTTGTCCTCCTGGGGCTATAATCCCGCCAACCTGAGTAATTGCCTGAAGTATGGCGCTTGATTTTGTTTGCCACGTACTCACTGCAATATTTACTGTTCTATTTCTTAATTCTTGATAATTGTTTCTTATTTTTATTTCGGTAACATATTCCGGCGGTCTTTTCACTGTAAGTG
>JAHZJR010000149.1 GCA_022600805.1 Pseudomonadota bacterium | reverse complement strand
GCTAATAGTTCTGGTTATGTTTTTCCTGGAGGTGACACGGAAGCAAGATTCACAGTTGTGATTACATTTATAAGTCAATCTGTTGATGCTTTTCCACTAACTTTTCCGACAACATTTGGGCTAGAAATATTAGGAATATTAGAATGTGTTTTCTCTAAAATAAAACCGGCTAACTGTAATGTTCTATTTATAACTGAAGCAGAATCTGTTCCTGAAAATTGGGATCCTAATTTAGAAGAAGGAGATTCTGGTGGTGGCCAAAGCGTTACTTATTCTGACGAAGATAGAGTGGCAACTATAACAGATTTTGGTAGTACTACTAGAGTTTCTTTAGGAGGATCATTGATAAGAAGCACTAGTAGAAGATATATAGAATTTGAAATACTTAATGGCCAAGCGACTGGATTAATATCTCCTATAACTACTGGTTTAATACAGTCTGGAAGACTTCCTGGATTTGATCTTGTTGGTGATGTTGATACCACTAGGATAGCAGGATTTGAAGTTGAATCCGCTACTAACACAGTTTTTGATGGACATTGGATAAGAGCTTATTTAAACGAGACAACTTTTAGTAATGGATTCAAAACTGTTTTTAGAGCTACTAATGATGTTCTAGCTTTTGATATAGACTTTGATAATGCGGATGTTATAGTATTATTAAATAATGTAGTTCAAGGAAGCCTGACTGGTCTTCCAGCTGGATATGTCTATGGTCCTATACAGCCAAGAATAATCCTTCCTAATACGACTTTATGGTCCGTAAAACTTAATCAGAGAAGTGGAGAGTTTGTTTATTCTTTACCTTCTGGAACTGTTCCTTGGGCTGATGCTGAATAATTAATTTAACAAGAGGTGATGAAAAACAATGGAAGACTTAAATGATAAAGTTACTGGAGGAACATTAACAGCTGATGAATGGAACCAAGTTCCATCTGAAATTCAGAATGTTATAGAAGAATCTGGAATAGCACTTTCTAGTGGAGATGTAACACAACAGTTACAAGCAATTTACAATATAGCAAGAAGAGGATTAATGTTCAGTGACTCTGGGAGTGTTGATGATTATGTCCTGACCTCTGTTCATTCTCAAGCTTCGACTGAGTATAGAGAAGGGATGCTAGTTATATTCAGCACTACTAATCCTAACATAGGAGCCTCAACTGTAAATGTTGATGGTCTCGGAGATCAGAATATTTACGCAAATTATGGAACTACAGATTTATTAGAAGCAGGAGATATAAATGGGTTAGTTACATTGATTTATGATGGAACAAATTTTTCAATTTATTCAAATGGTTCTGGTTCTAATTCCGTATATGATAATAATTCCCCAGTACAATTTAGAAATGCTGCGGATAGTGCTGATGTTGGAGTTGTTAATCTTGACGCTTCTGATAATGTTATTCTTGGTGTTGATACAGAAGTAAATAATATTCTTGGTACTGTTGTCAGCATACTGGTTGGAGCGTCACAAGAAACGGCATTACAAGCAACTCAAAACGATGCTATCATACTGTATTTTAACAATATTGAAGGAGCTAGAACTTCTGACACAACAACAAGCACTGTTACAACTGGATTGAGAGTTAGAGATAAAGATTCAACTTTAAGAGATGTTGGATATAACACTATGCCTCCTATAACAACTGGAGTTTCTTTAGACTTGGATTCTTCTAATTGCGGAAAATTTATTCAAGTTCAAGGAGCAGGAGTCACAATAAGTGTTGGGACTGATGTAGATATCCCAGATGGAGCAACATGGATGATAGGAAATAGATCTGCTGGCAGTAACACTGCAACTTTAAGTGGTGGAGCTTCAAGCTTAGTTTGGATGGATGGTTCTGGTAGTGTTAGCTTACCAACTGGAGATAGAACTCTTCCAGTAGGAGGAGTAGCAACCATAACAAAAGTCTCTTCTGGAACTTATTTGGTATTTGGAGGAGGAATTTCATAATGAGCATGATGCATTTTTGTTCTGCATCTGCATTTTCCGAAGGTAGAGTTGTAATAAGTCCTGATTCTATAGATTCAACTCTTTCTTTTGGTACTGCAGAATTAAATTTCACACAGGTGTCATTGACTAATCAGACAATAGCAGCCACAAGAGATACTTCTTCTGGAGAGTCAACTGCTACTGCATTGCTAACTCTAACATCAGATGGAGAAGCAAAAAGCGCAATAAACTCTGTTAACAGTGATGCCATCCCTTTGGCAACTGACTATAATTCTACTGATTGGTGGACAGGAAAGCCTGATGTAAACATTGGTGATGATTATGAACTTTTTGCAACTGCTGGTACTGTTTCTAATGGAGGCGTTCTAACTGGAACGTTTGATGTATGGACTGGGAATATAGGTCCTTCAACTTATCAATTACAAAGAACAGGAAACAATATAGAAATTTTTTCTAGCGTGGAAATAACAATAAGTATTAGAGATATAGCGACACAAACTATCCAGGACACTGCAATATTCACATTAACAGCTGATTTATTTGGACCATAATGTTTGTTAAGAAGAATAACAATTT
>JAHZJR010000079.1 GCA_022600805.1 Pseudomonadota bacterium | reverse complement strand
GCTTCAACCGCGCCTGCACGCTCACGTGCAATGGCAATTAACGTGTAAAGCGATAAAGATAAAATTTCCAACCCAAGATATAGTGTTAATAAACTATAGCCTGAAACCATCACCATCATGCCTAAAACTGCTAGCAATACCAATACAAAATACTCGCCTCTAAAGAGTGAATGCTGGGCGAGATAATGGCGAGTATAAACCATTGCTACCATGGCCGAACCCGCCATAAAGACTTTAAAGACTGAAGCCATATTATCTAAAATAAATGAGCCGCCAAAGATAATCATTTGCGGTTCATTAATCAAACTAAAAGCTATTAAGCCAGTTATTAATAGGCTAGCTTGGGTTAAATAATAAGTAACTTGTTTAAAAGACTTGGTTAAAAATAAGTCTAACAAAAGCACAATCACAATTGCGCTGAGTAAAAAAATCTCAGGCGTTGCTGCCCATAATGTTGAAGTATCAAATGTGAATGTATTATTCATAATTATTATTAACTTTAAAGTTTAGAAGCTAAAGCTTGGTTGAGTAGGTGTTCAATAGAAACGTGCATCACATCAATTACTGGTTGTGGATAAATACCCATGGCAAGAACAGCTATAGCCAATATAGCCAATATACTGAATTCTCTAGCATTAACGTCTGACAAAGTTGAAACTTCTGGGTTGGTTACCGCGCCCCAAAATACACGCTTAACCATCCACAATGTGTAGGCAGCACCTACAACTAATGTCGAGCCTGCAAGCACTGCATACCAAATATTTGCTTGAACCGCGCCCAAGATAACCATAAACTCACCGACAAAACCTGAGGTACCTGGCAAACCGGCATTAGCCATAGCAAACAGCACCGCAAAGCCCGTAAATTTTGGCATGGAGTTAATTACACCACCATAGGTGGAGATTTCTCTTGAATGCAGGCGGTCGTAAAGTACACCCACAACCAAGAACATTGCAGCAGAAATAAAACCGTGTGAGATCATTTGAACCATAGCACCCTCAAGGCCAAGTAGTGCACCTTCTGCAGCCCCTGGCGTATAAGCCAGGAATAACGCAAAGACACCAAGGGTCACAAAGCCCATGTGTGAAATTGAAGAATAAGCAATAAGCTTTTTCATATCGCGCTGAACTAAAGCCACAAAGCCAATATACACAATGGCAATTAGAGAAAGGATGATGACAATTTCTGAAAACTCAAAAGAAGCATCAGGCGTAATGGGTAACGAAAAACGAAAGAAACCATAGCCGCCCATTTTCAACATAATAGCCGCTAGAATAACAGAGCCACCTGTTGGTGCTTGTACGTGTGCATCTGGCAGCCATGTGTGTACAGGAAACATCGGCACTTTAACGGCAAAAGCCATAAAGAACGCCCAGAAAATCCAAGCTTGTTCAGTCGCAGTTAAACTCAGATTGTGCATATCTAAAATTGAAAAAGACCCGCCTTTGTTGTACATGTAGATTAGCGATACCAACATAAATACCGAACCTAAGAATGTATATAAAAAGAACTTAATTGCTGCATAAACACGATTATCGCCACCCCAAACGCCAATGATTAGCAACATTGGAATGAGTGACGCCTCCCAAAATGCATAGAATAAAATTGCATCAAGTGCGGAAAATACGCCGATTATCAACCCCTCCATCATTAAGAAAGCAGCCATATAATGCGCTGGACGAGTTTGAATCACTTCCCAGCCTGCAACCAACACCAAAATTGTTGAGAAGGTTGTTAGGATAATCAGAGGCATAGAAATGCCGTCCACACCGAGATGATAATAAATATCAAACTGAGGAATCCAAGAGGTCTTTTCCTCAAATTGCATCAAGTGGGTTGTAGGATCAAACTCGGTGTATAAACTCAGCGACATTATAAAAACTAAAATCGAAGTGGCAACTGAAACCCAACGCACAGTATCAGCGCGATCATTACCAATTAAGATGACGAAAATACCGCCCAATATTGGCAACCAAATTAATAAACTCAATAATTCCATAGTTAAAACTCGATTTTTAAAAGTGGGTTATCGCCGGCAAATAGCACCCAGGTTAAAATAATTAATAAACTGAAAATCATGAAAAAGGCATAATGATAAACATAGCCTGTTTGGATTGGGCGTACCATCGAGCCAACAAAACCAACCAGTCTCGCGCTACCATTAACTACTAATTTGTCAATTAGGCCAGAATCTGATACCTTCCATAAAAAGTTACCCAATTTTTTAACACCCTGTACAAAGACAATGTCATTAAAACGATCAAAACCGTATAGCGACTCTAATACATAATTGCTGCGGTGAAATTTAGTTTGAATCCAGGTGGCCCACTCAGCTCTATGTAATGTTAGCACCCAAGCACTCGCAATACCACCCACCATCATCCAGAAAGGCCATGTTTGCAATGCATGTGGAATCATACCGCTTGCACCATAAAAACTCTCTTTGAGGCTGGCCATCGCACTATGATTCTCGCTAACCGTAATGGCATTGTCGAGCCAGCCATTAAAGAGTATTGGGTCGATTGTTAGATAGCCAATCACCGCGGATGGAATGGCCAAAGTTACCAATGGCAAGGTAATACTAAGCGGTGATTCTTTAACGTGTGAGGCGGTATGTTCATCCACTCTTGACTCGCCGTGAAACACCAAGAAAAACATTCTGAGTGAATAAAAAGCGGTGATAAAGACACCTAAAATAACAGCAACATACACCCAATCTGCAAATGGCAAACTAGAGAAATGTACAGCCTCGATAATCATGTCTTTTGAATAAAACCCTGCAAAGCCTGGGAAGCCGATCAAAGCCAAGGTGCCGATCAATGCCGTCCAATAGGTGATTGGCATCTTTTTGCG
>JAHZJR010000078.1 GCA_022600805.1 Pseudomonadota bacterium | reverse complement strand
TTTTTAATAAGCGAAAAAAAAGGGGTGAAATCACCCCTTTAATCAGCAGCTAAGTCAATAAATTAATAAGAACCTGCTGGTGCTGGTGCTGATGCTGGTGCTGGTGCTGGTGCTTGATTACGCGAGTCAGCTGCAGCGTTACCTCGTGCATCAGCGTAGCCTTTAGCGTATGCATCAGCGATTCCTTTAGCAAAACCATCAGCCGCACCTTTAGCGTATGCATCAGCAACACCCTTAGCGTTAGCATCAGCAACACCAGCATACTTACCGTCTGTCGTAGCGTTAGAAACGTTCTTAGTCGTGTTCTTGTTGTTGTAATAGAAACCCCAGTCAGAATCATTGTCCATGTTGTTGCTGTTAGCAAAAGGACCGAAGTTTTGAGCGCCGCTAAACGGACCCCAATTTGAACCACCGTTAAAAGGACCCATATTTTGGCCACCTGTAAATGGACCCCAATTTGAACCACCGTTAAATGGACCCATGTTTGAACCACCGTTGAAAGGACCCCAGTTGCTCATGCCGTTACCGCTAGTGTAGCCGTTGTTGTAACCGTTGTTGTAACCGTTGTTGCCGAAAAAAGCTGAAGCTGATGTTGCAGATACTAGCGCCACCATTGCTACTGTTTTTACCAATGTTTTCATTTTTATCTCCATTTGATTAAAGTTCGAAATACAAAATACTAGTAGAAAATTTACTAATAGTGCTCAAATTATATCAAATTAAAATCATTAAAAAAGCTTTTTAAAAAATCAAAAAAAACCACCCCTAAGGGTGGCTTTTGATACGTAACAACTGAAAGTTTCAGTTGTTGCAGTCAGTGGCTAATTACTTAGTAGCAACTGGAGCAGCAACTACAGTTTCACGTGAGTCAGCAGCGATCTGAGACTTAGCATCTGCAACACCTTTAGCGTATGCATCAGCTTGTGCCTTAGCAAATGCGTCAGCTTGACCTTTAGCGTATGCATCAGCAACACCCTTAGCGTTAGCATCAGCAACACCAGCATACTTACCGTCTGTAGTAGCGTTAGAAACGTTCTTAGTTTTGTTCTTGTTGTTGTAATAGAAACCAAAGTCAGAATCGTTGTTCATGTCGTTATTGTTAGCGAATGGACCAAAGTTTTGAGCGCCATTGAAAGGACCCATGTTTGAACCACCGTTAAAAGGACCCATGTTCTGGCCGCCAGTAAATGGACCCCAGTTGTTAGCGCCGTTGAAAGGACCGAAGTTTGAACCACTGTCGAAAGGACCCCAGTTGCTCATGCCGTTACCGTTAGTGTAACCGTTGTTGTTGTTACCAAAAAAAGCTGAAGCTGAAGTAGCTGCTATTAAAGTAGTAATTGCGATAATTTTTTTCATGTTAATCTCCTAGATTATATTTTTAAATTTTTTACACACGCTTAATTGAGAGTGTTTTAAGTACTGAGCCAGTTGCTCTGTATGGTGAGTATTATACAACAATTATATTAGAAGTAAATGATATTCTAATATAAATTATAAAATAATCTTACAAATGTTGTTATATCAAGGTTTTAAGGGGGGTAAAAAATATTTAAAAAAATTAAAATTGTGTCAAATCTAATTCAAATATCTCCAAATTTTGGCAAAAATTCTGGTTTTTCAGCTAAAAAGAAGGTTTTTTATTTAAAAAAATGTATAAAAATCAAAAAAAAATACACATCATTAAAAAAAAATTTGGAAAATTATGTATTGGGATCAAATATCGATGTTATGGCCAAATTATTGCATACTTATATATAGGTCATTAATCAAAGCTGAATTTTTGATATAAAAAAACCAGCTAGAAAGCTGGCTTTTCTAAACTAACTGTTTTAACTATTGGCTTCTGCTATCAACAGAAGATGCTGCCTTGCCATCTGCATAACCTTTAGAATATGCATCAGCTTGACCCTTGGCAAAGCCGTCGGCTTGACCTTTAGCGTATGCATCAGCTTGCGCTTTAGCATTAGCAGAAGCAGCACCAGCGTACTGACCATCAGTCGTAGCGTTAGAAACGTTCTTAGTCGTGTTCTTATTGTTGTAATGGAAACCCCAGTCAGAATCATTATTCATGTTATTGTTGTTAGCGAACGGACCAAAGTTTTGAGCGCCGTTAAATGGACCCATATTTGAGCCGCCAGTAAAAGGACCCATATTTTGGCCACCAGTGAAAGGACCCCAATTGTTGCCGCCACTGAAAGGACCCATATTTGAGCCACCATCAAAAGGACCCCAGTTACTCATGCCATTGCTGTTAGTCCAGCCGTTGTTATTGTTGTTACCAAAAAAAGCTGAAGCTGAAGCAGCTGCCATTACTGTAGCTACCGCTACTACTTTTGTTACATTTTTCATTGTTTCTCCTCTGAGAGTTATTTTTATTAATTACAAAGCAAATAAACTAATGTCTACTTAGAGTCCATAATACGCCACTCCAATCACTTTGCAACATTATTAGTAGAGGTTAATACTATGATATAGATTCAATCAGTGCGTCGCCAAATTCTGAAGTTGACAATAAAGTAGCATCCTGCATGAGTCGGTCAAGGTCGTATGTAACTGTTTTGTTTTGAATGACGGTTGACATAGCTGTTAAAACTTGATCGGCAGCTTCTACCCAACCTAAGTGTCTTAACATCATTTCTGCTGAAAGAATAATAGAACCTGGGTTAACTTTATTAAGGCCTGCATATTTTGGCGCCGTACCATGAGTGGCTTCAAAGACAGCTGTTGTATCCGATAAGTTGGCACCTGGTGCGATACCAATTCCACCCACTTGAGCAGCTAGCGCATCTGATACGTAATCGCCATTCAGATTTAACGTCGCAATAACAGAATACTCTTCAGGGCGTAATAAAATCTGCTGTAAAAAAGCATCAGCAATCACATCTTTAACGGTAATCATTGTGCCTGTTTTTGGATTGGCAAACTCACACCACGGACCATCACCAAGCACTTGGGCGTCAAACTCTTCTTGTGCTAGTTGGTAACCCCAATCTCTAAAACCACCTTCGGTAAATTTCATGATGTTACCTTTGTGCACAAGTGTCACAGAATCTTTGTCGTTATCAATCGCATACTGAATGGCCGCACGAACTAAACGCTCAGTACCCTCTTTAGAAACTGGCTTAATACCAATGCCTGATGTTTCTGGGAAGCGAATTTTGGTTGTGCCCATTTCATTTTGTAAAAAATCAATAACTTTTTTAACTTCTTCTGTACCCGATTGATACTCAATACCCGCATAAATATCTTCTGAATTTTCTCTGAAAATAACCATGTCAACTTTCTCAGGCTCTTTAACCGGTGTTGGTGTGCCCGTAAAATACTGCACAGGACGCTGACAAATAAACAAATCAAGCTCTTGACGAATGGCTACATTCAGCGAGCGCATACCGCCACCAACTGGTGTTGTTAAAGGCCCCTTAATAGAAACGCTAAATTCTTGAATAGCATCAAGCGTTTCTTGAGGTAAGTACTCACCATAAATATCGTTGGCCTTTTCACCGGCATAAATATCCATCCATTGAATGGATTTTTCACCATTGTAAGTTTTTGCAACAATATGATCAATCACTTTTTTCATCACCGGAGAAACATCAGAACCAATGCCGTCACCTTCAACGTAAGTAATAATTGGATGATTTGGAACTTGGATAGCACCCTTGTCAAAAGTAATTTTTTCGCCCTTTTCTGGCACTTGAATGTGTTGATAGCTCATGAGTATTCTCGGGTATTTAATTAAATATGTAAACGTAGTATTTTAGCATCCTCGAGGTTCGAGTAGTATTTTTCGCGCGTATCAATCAGTTCAAAGCCATATTTTTGATAAAAACAAATAGCAGCAGTATTAGAGACTCTTACTTCTAACAAGATAGTTTGTATATTGCACAGCTTTAATCGTTGCTGTAAATCATCTAGCAACTTACAGCCTAGACCTTGTTGCTGAAATTCAGGAGCAATGGCAAGTGTTAAAATATCTGTAAAATCAAGGGAATCAAGTGTGATTAAATAGCCAGCAATCTGCTCGCTGCGCAAAATTAATTGCACATGTGTGTTTGGATTAGAAAATGAATCTAGTAGTTTTTGTTGACTCCAAGGTGTAAAAAATACCCGTTCTTCAATCGCCAAGATGGCATCTACATCTTGACTAATCGCTTTTTTAAAGGAAATACTGATAAGCTTTATTACTCGTTTCGTTTTGGTAAAAATACCCCAACTCATCAAAGCTTTGCTCGAGCTGAGCAACATCTTGAGCCTGCAATCCGATCAATACTCGACCAAAATCCGCACCATGGTTTCGATAATGAAACAAAGTGATATTCCAATGACTGCCAACTTTCTTTAGAAAGTTTAACAAGGCGCCTGGACGCTCTGGAAACTCAAAGCGATACAATACCTCGTTTTCACACTGACTACGCCCGCCAACCATATATCGAATATGCGTTTTGGCAATCGAATTGTCGCTCATATCTAACACGTCATATGAATCTGATAGTCGATCTAATAATGCTTGCTTTTCACTCAGGCCTTCGTGAAGCGAGACACCTACAAAAATACGCGCTTGCGACTCTGAACCGTAACGATAGTTAAATTCAGTGATTGAATGATCTTCTAGCATTTCACAAAATTTCAAAAAACTGCCAGGCTGTTCATCAATAGTCACAGCAATAATAGCTTCATTGTGCTCACCAATATCAGCACGCTCAGAGATGTAACGCAGGCGGTCAAAATTCACGTTAGCGCCTGATACTATAGAGACTAAATTCTCATTTACTAAATTATGTTGATCAACGTACTTTTTAATGCCTGCTGTCGCCAATGCGCCAGCAGGTTCTGAGATTGAGCGAACATCCTCATAGATATCTTTGATCGCCGCGCACATTTCATCATTGCTCACCAAAATAACTTCATCAACCACTTGCTTGGCAACCTCAAAGGTTTTTTCACCAATCTGCCTAACTGCCACACCATCAGCAAAACGCCCGACTTCTGGCAAAATAACACGCTTATCTTGTTTTAAGGCTTCATATAAAGTTGGAGAATCTTGAGGCTCAACACCAATCACACGAATCTGTGGGGCGTAATGTTTAATATAAGTTGCTATACCAGCAATCAATCCACCACCGCCTACAGGAATAAAAACCTTGTCAATATTTGCTAATTGACCGAGCAACTCCTTAGCAATGGTAGCCTGACCTGCCATCACCTCAATATCATCATAAGGAGGAATAAAAACTAAATCTTGTTGCTCTTCAAGTTGCTTAGCGTATTGATAGGCGTCATCATAAACATCACCATGTAAAACAACTTTGCCGCCTAACTGTTTCACTGCATTGACTTTAATTTTTGGCGTGGATAATGGCATCACAATAACCGACTCAATACCCAACTTGTTCGCTGATAAAGCGACGCCTTGTGCATGATTTCCCGCGCTAGACGCCACCACCCCTTTGGCCGCTTGTTCAGCAGTTAAAGAAGAAATTTTTTGATAAGCGCCTCTCAGTTTAAACGAATGAATGCTCAGCTCATCCTCACGTTTTAAATAGATGTTATTCTCTAGACGCTTAGAAAGTTGATGTGCGTGAGAAAGTGGCGTGATTGAAGCTACATCGTAAACACGTGTAGTGTCGGCTAGCTTAACAATGTTGTGCATGTAACTCCTGTAAATAAGCCACATCCACAAAACTCGCTTGTGTTGGGTTGCCTTTAAGAAGCTCAAAAGGCTGGTCTGGCTCGCCCAAGTTGCTTAAAATAGCGATAGCACCAGTAAAATCATGTGCATCCGTATATTCATTCACTGTGATTAACGTTTTAATATCAGCATCATTAGTCGATACTATACCGTTATGAGAATCCTCAAAAGCCAAACATTGCGAGGCAGCCAGATTCATCTGCTTAAGCACATAATGATAAATATCCCCTGCTGGCTTTAAGTTGGGCACAACATCGCCTGCACCGATCACCTCAAACCAATCTAGCGCTTCCTTGCCCAAAGTATTAGCGATCAGTGCGTCAACATTCGCCGGTGTGGTGGTGGTAGCAATAGCAAGGCGAAGTCCAGCAGCACGCGCTTCATTAAACAAGCGCTCAACTCCTGGACGCAAAGGCATTGCACCCTCATCCACAATACTGACATATTTTTTCGTTTTAAGCTGGTGCAACTTTAAAGCAAAAGCATCTAAGTCTTGTACTTCAAAATCAGGCAAATACTTATTGACGTAATACTTAATACGCAATTGTCCGCCAGTTACATTGAGCAATTCATGGTAAAGCTCATTCGACCACTCCCAATCTAGACCTAATTCTTTAAAAGCTAAATTAAAAGCCACTAAATGCCCATCTCTTTCAGTATTGGCAAGGGTTCCGTCAACGTCAAAAATTAATGCTTCTAATGCCATGATGGTTTTATAATCAAATATGTGAAAAATAAATTGCTATTTTAAGTTACTTTAGGTATAAACATATTTTTTTTAAATTAATCTTACATCATGTCACAGACAGACTATCAAGATATTCCACATTACGTACCTCAGAAGGATGAAGAGTTTATGAGTAGTGCTCAGCTTGATCATTTTAAAAACAAGCTTAACACATGGAGAGATCAACTAGTAAGTGATGCCGAATCGACCATTAGCCATATTCAGGAAGATTCAGCGCAAGTGGCTGATATTAACGATCGTGCCACGCTTGAAGAAGAATTTGCTTTAGAGTTAAGAACTCGAGATCGTGAACGTAAGTTAATCGGAAAAATCGATAAAACTTTGCACATTATCGAAATGGGTGATTATGGCTATTGCAAAACGTGTGGTGCTGAAATTGCACTTGTACGTCTAGAGGCTCGCCCTACTGCTGACGAATGCATTGATTGTAAAACCATCGCTGAGAAGAAAGAAGTTTAATTTACAGCTTATTTTTCCTTTTTTTTGAGCTTAGATTTTAAAAGTGCTGATAAGACGAGCACTTTTTATCAAAATCACCCACCTTCTCAATTCCTTGATTTTGAGTAATAACACCAATCTCCTTCAGTTTAATTTTTAAATTTTTTTCAATTTTTGTTAACTTTTTAAGATTTTCTGGTGCAACACTAAAACACAGTTCATAATCATCACCACCTGCAAGTGCTACGCACCAATCTTGGGTTTTTTGAATATAAGATTGCACCTCTTGACCAAGTGGTAGCTGAGATAAATCAATGCGTGCACCGACATTTGAACGCTTAAGAATATGACCAAGATCTTGCTCCAAGCCATCCGATATATCAATACACGCATTAGCTACTCCAACTAAAGCTTGTCCAAGCGCTACTCGAGGATCAGGTCTATTAAAACGCTGCAATAACTGATCGCTCGGCGTCAGTTTTTGCTGAATTTGGCGCCAAGCAAGTGCTGCATCACCAATACGATTAGATACAAAAATACGATCACCTGCTTGCGCTGCAGATCTTAGCAATGCCTTGCCTTGATTGATCGTTCCGCTGACATTCAGTGTCATGCTTAGAACCCCTTTGGTGGTATCGCCGCCTACCAAGACAATCTGATATTGATTAGCCAAAACTCTAAGTGTGCTAGAAAAATCTTGCAGCCAGCTTTCATCAAACTCAGGCAAAGTTAAGGCCAACGTAAAATATTTAGGGGTTGCACCCATAGCGGCCAAATCACTTAAGTTAACCGCTAATGCTTTATGGGCAATATCACTGGCGGAAGTGCCTTTAGGAAAATGCACACCCTCAATCAAAGTATCTACACTGGTGGCTATTTGTTGATGGGTGTCAATTGAAATCAGCGCACAATCATCACCCACTCCCAAATTATTTGAGTTTAAATTCCTCCAATTGAAATATTTTTCAATTAAATCAAATTCACTCATTGCGGGTATTTTTGAGCAAACTTTTGCTCTACCTCCCCACGACCTGCATTAAACATTGAGCCAGACCCTAAAACAGCCGAAACCAATACAGCAAAAAACAATGGCACTGTGCCTAATAATGTGAGAATTGATCCAACAATACTAGTACCACTCATACTGCTCACACCCCCATCACCAATCACCAGCCCAAGTGCATTAACCAATATATAAAATACATAGGCAGTGATTAAAATTTTATAGCGATTAAGTGACATTTTCCAATGCAGATAAACCAAATAAGCATCGTTTATTTTGGCCTTTTTAGTGCGCAGATAGGTATAGTAAATAATGCCCATAGAGACCAAAATAGTCAGTCCAATGGCAATATTCATACTGGTATTTAAAAGCTTTATCAGCGCCAACGTACCTATAACATGGACTAATATGGTATTAACTGTGAACAACTCGTGGGCTGATTTGGCCGTCTTGCGCTCTTGCTCAGTGGCATCTATTTTTATAATCATGGTGCGTAGTTTACACCATCTCAACACAAGACTTAAGGCTTGCGTATTTTTTACATATAGGCGTTATCTGTTTGTGTATGATCAGTCACATCACGCACTGATTTAATCTCTGGGAAGCGGCTTCTTAATTGTGTTTCAACCCCTTGCTCCAAAGTCGCTTTGACTGACGAACACCCTTGACAACCGCCGCCGAAATTAAGAATTACATCTTTATTTTCCGTAATTTCAACTAAATCAACAAACCCGCCATGAGAAGCAAGTCCTGGGCTGATTTCAGCAGCCAATACATATTTAATTCGCTCTTCTAATGGCGCGTCCTCTTTCGGCTCCTCACCTTTGGCATTTGGCGCTGTAATCGTGAGTTTTTTGCCTGTGCCTTCATCCTTAAGTGCAACCTCTGATTCTTGTAAAAATGGAAAGTTAATCTGATCGATATAAGCTAAAAAACCTTTGTATTCAAATTTTTCATAGCCGGGTGTCAAGTCTTTTGGATGGCAAAAGTTAAATGAAACAGTCGCTGCAGGCGTTCCTGCGCGTGCTACATCAACCTTAAGGCCTAATTCTTGATCATCTTGCTGTTCAAATAAATCAGCAACATAATCTTGCGCTTCATCAGTAATGGTAAACATGGCTATCCTTGATTAAAAATAATATTATCGATCAAACGAGTTGACCCTAAAAATACCGCACATAATATCGCAATTTTGCTGGTATTGTCAGTAATAGATTTAAGGGTATTAGCATCAAATACAGATAAATATTCTATTTTAAAATCCTGACTTAATGTTGCTTTTGAATTATGTATGGCAACACTTAAGTCTTGATTCTTTAAAACAGCTTGCTTAAGTTGTATTAACACTTGATAAAGCTTAAGTGCAGTTTCTTTTTCATCGACCGACAAGTATTGATTTCTAGTGCTCATGGCCAGCCCACTCTGTTCACGCACAATGTCGCCAGAAAGAATGCTAATCGGCAAAGATAATGTCTCAACCATCTGTCTAATAACCAATAACTGCTGATAATCTTTTTGCCCAAAAATAGCCACATTAGGCGTAATAATTTCAAACAAACGATGCACTACTTGCACCACACCATCAAAATGCCCGGGGCGAGATTTGCTGCACAAACCTTGAGCCAAACTACCAGCTTTTACGTGGCTTGTATAACCATTTGGGTAAATCTGCTCTTTACTAGGTGTGAAAACAGCATCAACTTGACAAGCTTCAAGTTTAGTTAAATCTTGTTCCAATGTCTTGGGATAATGATCAAAATCTTCATTTTTGCCAAATTGTGTCGGATTAACAAAAATACTCACCACTACCTTGTCTGCATTAGCTTTAGCTTGATGAACCAAGGATAAGTGTCCTGCATGCAACCCACCCATCGTGGGTACAAAAGCAATGGTTTTTCCTTGCGCTTTCCACGTCGAAACAGCATGAAGTATTTGCTGATTGTTTGAACAAACTTGCATTAATAACTATGTTTATTATCAGGAAAAGTTTGATTTTTAACTGAGTCGATATAATTTTTCACACCAGACTCAATTGAATCGTGGCCAGACAAGAAATTCTTGACAAATTTTGGCAAATAGCCAGTATTAATGCCAAGCATATCGTAACTCACCAACACTTGCCCATCGCAATCTACCCCTGCACCAATACCAATAGTAGGAATGGCAATTGATTGACTAACCCGACAAGCCAACTCAGCGGGTACACATTCTAATACAATAGCCTCAACTCCCAAAGATTCAAGCAGTTTGGCATCTTCCAAAATTTGCTTAGCGCCAATCTCATCTTTGCCTTGCACTTTATAGCCGCCCATTTCAATAACCGACTGTGGCTGCAAGCCCAAATGCCCACAAACTGGAATGTGATTAGCCTGTAGAATTTTAAACGACGCCTTATGCTCAACACCGCCTTCAAATTTCACCATTTGTGCGCCCGCATCCATTAGACGCTTGGCGTTTTCCAGGGTTTGCGCAGCATTGGTATAGCTTTGATATGGCATATCAGCAATTAACAGCGACTTTTCTACACTTTTTGCCACCGCACGAGTGTGATAAAGCATATCTTCCATAGTAACATTCAAGGTGTTTTCACCCCCTTGAATGACATTACCCAAGGAATCCCCTACCAAAATCATATCTACATTACACCGATCAAATAGCATGGCAAATGACGCATCATATGCAGTAAGGCAGGCGATCTTCTCCCCCTTCTCCTTAAAAAATTTTAAATCAGTAAGTTTCATAATTTAGTTAATTGATAATCACCTAATTCTTGAATAATATCTTGAATAGGGCCTAATACTGGTACTTTTAAATCAGGTTCAAGCTCAGCCAGTGGAATAAGCACAAACGCCCTATTCATCATTTCAGGATGCGGAATAACTAATTGCTTAGAGGCAACCACTTGAACCCCATAGGTAATAATATCCAAATCAATAGTTCTAGCGCCCCATTTTTTTTCACGCACTCGATGTTGCTGAGTTTCGATATTTTGACAAGCATAGAGCAACTCTAAAGGCGTCAAATGGGTATTAACTTGTGCAATGGCGTTAATATAGTCAGGCTGCTTTGAGCCATCTACTGGCGGTGATTTATACAAGCTCGAGAGATTAACCACCTCAATATCTTTGGCAGTATGTAGTGCCATCACTGCGGTTTTAATTTGTTGCTTGGGATCGTTTAAATTTGACCCAAGTCCAATATAAGCTAACAATGGATTAATGTTCCGACATGCTCGCCGGCCCCTAATTTAACCAATACATCGGACTGCCTACCGGAGGCAATTATTGTATTCGCATGTGAGTGAGAAGCTGTTCTAGCGGCAAGCACTTTAGTATACATACCACCTGAACCAAGTGATCCGCCTGTTCTACCTGCCACTCGCTCTAGTTTTTCATCATTAACGTGAATTTTGTCAATCAGCACCGCTTGAGAATTTTTCCTAGGATCGGCGTCATAAACACCGCCTTGATCAGTCAAAATAACCAGCTGAGTAGCGCCGACTAAATTAGCCACTAATGCTGCCAAGGTGTCGTTATCGCCAAACTTAATTTCTTCAGTGGCCACCGTATCATTTTCATTGACAATCGGCACAGTGTTTAGCTCAAGTAACGCACTGAGTGTTGCTGAAATGTTATCACTCTGCTGAGTATCAGCCAGATTGTCGTGTGTTAGCAGCACTTGTGCTGTATGAATAGCATGCTTAGAAAACAAAGATTCGTAAGTTTGTATTAATCCCATTTGCCCTACTGCAGCAGCAGCTTGAAGCTGATGAATGTTCTCAGGACGCACTGCCCAATCTAGACGTTTAATCCCTTCTGCAATAGCACCACTAGATACCAGAATAACATCAATATCTTGATTTTTTAATTGTACAATTTGCTCAACCCAAGCGCTAATAGCGCTCACATCTAGCCCTTGTCCATCATTGGTTAACAATGCAGATCCAATTTTAACCACCCATCTTTGTTTACTCATTGTCACTACCTTTAACCAACTTAAATAGACCTTCAACTAAGCCCTTACAACCTAGGCCATTAAGTGCTGAAATATTATAAAAATCACCTTGATAGTTAATCTGTTTTAATAAGGATTTAACCCTATCCACTTGTTCGTTTTCAGGCAGTAAATCCATTTTATTGATTGCTAATAATCTAGGCTTATCGGCTAACTCTGGATCATATTTTCTTAATTCTTTTTCAATGGTTATAAAATTTTTAGCAGGATCTGAGCCGTCTGCTGGCAAAATATCTACCACATGTAATAATGCTTTCGAACGCGATAAATGCTTTAAAAATTCAAAGCCCAAGCCTACACCTTCGCTAGCATCTTCAATCAAGCCTGGAATATCAGCCATAACAATATGTTCATCATAATAAGACACCACACCTAGCGACGGATGCAAAGTGGTAAATGGATAATCAGCCACTTTAGGGCGCGCACTTGATATCTGACGAATCAAACTTGATTTACCCGCATTAGGCATACCCAGCAATCCGATATCGGCCATCACATTCATTTCTAGGCCAATTTCACGCGCCTCACCAGGTGAGCCTGGTGTGGTCTTTCTTGGTGCGCGATTGATGCTTGATTTAAAACGTGTATTTCCTAAGCCATGAAACCCTCCTTTAGCTACCAACATCATTTGATCATGCTCAATCATTTCACCAATCAATTCGTCAGTTTCCAAATCATATACTTTAGTGCCCAGTGGAATTTCAACCGTTAAATGGTCAGCCGATTTTCCACGTTTATTCTGCCCCGAACCTGGCTGACCATTCTTTGCTCTAAATAGACGATTAAAGCGAAACTCGCTCAATGTATTTAGTCCTTCTTGTCCACGAAAATATACGTGCCCACCATCACCGCCATCACCGCCATCTGGACCACCATCTGGGATGTATTTTTCCCGACGAAAGCCCAAACAACCCGCTCCTCCTTTTCCAGCTTCAACACGAATACTGGCAGAATCAACAAACTTCATAAAAAACCGCTAAAATACAATAAAGCTATTATACCACCGACAAATGAATCGAACCCTATACAGCCTAGTTGGATATTTATTATTACCACTACTCATTATTCGATTATTTATAAAATCCATCAAGGCGCCAGCCTACCGAAAAAGAATACTAGAGAGACTAGGATTTGTGCAAAAAATAGACACACCAGTTATTTGGATTCATTGTGTTTCTGTAGGTGAATTTAGAGCCGCCATCACCTTAATTGACACGCTAATTAAGCAACATCCTCAGCATCAAATCTTGGTCACTACTACCACACCAACGGGATCTAGCGCACTTAAACAACACTATGGTGAACGAGTCCTGCATTATTATTTTCCCTTTGATCAAAGCTTGATTGTGAAGCGCTATATTAAACGTATCAACCCAGATTTGTGTATTCTTATGGAAACTGAAATTTGGCCAAATTTAATCCATGCATTAAAGCAATACAACACTCCCAGCATTTTAATTAACGCTCGATTGTCCGAACGCTCTTTAGAAAAATACCAAAAATTTACAGCTAATTTAGTTAAACAAACGTTAAATAAATTAACTTTGGTTGCCACACAGAATCAAAATTCAGCAGATCGCTTTATTCAGCTTGGCGCACCAAAAAATAAGGTGGTTAATGCGGGCAATATCAAATTTGATCAAAATCCCAAATCTGACAATCTTGCCACCACAGCCATAGGAAAAATAACGCAAGCACGAACTGTTGTTACTTTTGCCAGCACTCATGAAGGAGAAGAGAAAACTATTCTTCAAAGTTTCTCCACATTTAAAGGGAAAACTGATTTTTTACTGGTTTTTGTCCCCAGACATCCTGAACGCTTTAATCAGGTTGAGAAACTGATTAAATCGTATGATCTAACTGTTGAGCGTCGATCTGGTGCCAGGTCTGCTACTCAGGCAGACGTACTATTAGGTGACTCTATGGGGGAGATGATGAGCTATTTTGAGCTAAGTGATATCGTCTTTATGGGGGGCAGTTTAAATGATACGGGTGGGCACAATATGTTGGAGCCTGCCGCACTCTCTAAGCCAATAATATTCGGCCCAACCGTATTTAATTTTGCCGAAATATCTGCAGATTTGTTAGAACAAAAAGCCAGCATTCAAGTAAACAATGCTGATGAATTACTTGAACAAATCGCCCAACTATTAGCTAACAAAAAACAACTAAAAAGCTTGGGTGATAATGCCAAACAGTATTTTGATTCTCAACAAGGCGCTGTTAAAAGACTTGGTAAACTAATTGCAGAAATTATTTAGAATCCCAATAGCGCTGCATTTCAAAATACAAAAATGAAGCGCTCCAAGTAATTAATACAAAACCAACCAAAGCCTCCATACCCACTAAAAATCGAATAGCACCAAGAGGTTCAATATCGCCAAATCCTAACGTAGAAAAATTAGTAAAGGAAAAATAAACACTGTCCATCAGTGAGCCATCAAAATTACCTTGAATTGACCCCCAAGCTTCATCTTTACTCATATAAAAATAAGCAACGGCAAACAACCAAATTTCAACCACATGCGCAATCAGTGCAATGAACACCACCATGACAATTCGAAAGCGATGCTTGATATTAATCTTTGGAAGCAATGTCGTTGCACGATATAAAAACTCGTAATGAATTAAAACACTTAACGCGACAATAATCGTATTAACCAATGCTGCTAACCACATAACAAATATTCCTTATAATGAGAAGCAATTATTGTACAGAGAAATTTAGCAAAAAATCAAAATGGGTTGCTGCAACACTAAAATTAACGAAAAACCACTATGCTATTGTTTCAATATTAGTAAAAACGCCTATATAGAGGCGCTAAAAGCCGGAAAAGGCAATGTTTTAAAGGATTTTGTGGTATTTCAGACCAAACACAACTACTGTAACTGTGAAAATCTTAACCCTGCTAAACAGTGCTGCTTAAAAGAATTCAAACAACTAGAAATTTCGCAAATTTCTTAAATGGCTGATTAAACACCCTTTTTGGCTTGAATTGATGGACAGTTAACCGACCCATACGAGCAAAAAACACAACAATCACCTATTTTAGGTTTGATTACTTCGCCACAAGATTTACATTCATAGAAATACTAACAAGTATCAGTTGGCATAGTTTCTAATTCTTTATGTCCGCATACAGGGCAAGTAATTTCAGATTCTGCAATAACATTTCCCATATCACTTAAGCAATAGGATTATTTAACTCTCTTTTCCATTTAAGTTTTTTCTCAATTGAGACAATAATCATACTCGCAATATCTTTTTGCGTTTCGGTTTCAATCCCTTCTAGTCCAGGAGAAGAGTTAACTTCCAGCAATAAAGGCCCTGATTCAGATCTGATAATATCAACACCGGCAACATTTAAACCTAGTATCTTGGCGGCTGAGACGGCGAGTCTTCGCTCGGCCGGTGTAATTTTAACAACAGAAGCCACACCGCCCAAGTGAAGGTTTGCTCTGAATTCACCCGGTGCTGCTTCTCGTTGAATTGAAGCCACCACCTTGCCATCGATAACAAAACAACGTAAATCTTTACCTTGAGCCTCTTTAATAAACTTTTGCACCAATAAATTAGTGTTTAAAGACTTGAAGGCGTTAATCACACTTTCGGCAGCTTTTTTCGTTTCCGCCATGACCACACCCTTGCCTTGAGTCCCTTCAAGCAATTTAACAATCAAAGGAGTGCCGCCAACCATTTCAATTAAATCATTGGTATCCATTGAGGAACTGGTAAATCCAGAAGTGGGTATGTCAACACCATTTTTTAACATAAGTTGTAATGAAAACAACTTGTCTCTTGATTGTGTAATGGCAGATGAAGAGTTGGTTGTGTAAACTCCCATGCTTTCAAATTGACGCGCCAATGCACATCCATAGAACGTCATACTTGGACGAATTCTGGTAATTACTGCATCCAACTCATTTAAACTTTTACCACCTCTATAGCGAACCTCTGGGTCTAATGCGTCTAACTTCATGTAGCAACGTTTTAGATTTAAGAATTGCATTTCATGGCCACGCTCTTCCCCTGCTTCAATAATTCTTTGATTGCTATAAAGTGATTTATTAGAAGCTAACAGCCCAATTTTAAGGCCTGTTTTTGGATTGTTATTTTCTTGATAAAAATCTTTTAAATCGGACGTAGAAATATCACCAAGACAAAAACTCTCAGAAGGATCAACAAGTAGTTTACCTTTCATTGCCTCCCGGCCTAGCAACATACGATATCCCATTGAGTCACGGTTAGCTAAAGTAACCTCAATTGCCCATATCTCTCCATCCATTTTAATAGAAGTTGAAATGACAAAACGAGACTCAGAAGTGCCGCTTGAGCTTTTAATTGAGCGTTTAGCCACAACAGGGCACTCACAGCGAACGGAAGTACGTCTGTTATTCTGCAAAGGTAGCACTTCAAAACTAACCCAAGATTCTCCATTTCTACGAAAATTTTGAATATTAAAAGCATGAATAGAAGATGTTTTGGCACCAGAATCTATGCGTGCTTTAATCGCTGGAACACCCAAATCTGGAAAAGAACACCATTCTTGCGAGCCAATAATTTTTTTTGTTTGATTTAAACTCATCATTCAGAAAATTCTTTAAAAGTGATAGTTTAATTGATAAATTATATATTTTGCTTTATATAAATTTCACTATCATTTTCAATAAACTCTTGCGATTTTTGATCCATTTCAATTTGAATGGCGTTAATCTTGGCAATTTCCTTATCATCCATGGTTTTGATTTCTTGAGTGATTTTCATTGAACAAAATTTAGGCCCACACATAGAACAAAAATGCGAGGTTTTAGCCGCCTGTTTAGGCATAGTTTCGTCATGGTACTTACGTGCTGTATCTGGGTCTAGACCTAAGTTAAACTGGTCTTCCCATCTAAACTCAAAACGCGCTTTAGATAAAGCATTATCACGAATTTGCGCACCTGGATGACCCTTGGCCAAATCAGCAGCGTGAGCGGCGATTTTGTAAGCAATAATACCTTCTTTAACATCGTCTTGATTTGGCAAACCTAAGTGCTCTTTCGGGGTAACGTAGCAAAGCATAGCACAACCATACCAGCCGATTTGTGCGGCACCAATTGCAGAAGTAATGTGGTCATAACCTGGCGCAATATCAGTCGTTAATGGACCCAAAGTATAAAATGGTGCTTCACCACACTCATCAAGCTGTTTATCCATGTTTTCTTTAATCATCTGCATTGGCACATGGCCCGGACCTTCGATAAAGGTTTGTACGTCGTGTTTCCAGGCAATTTTAGTTAACTCACCCAAGGTTTCTAATTCACCAAATTGCGCCGCATCATTGGCATCCGCAATACAGCCTGGACGCAGCCCATCACCGAGTGAAAAAGTAACATCATACTGCTTCATGATTTCACAAATTTCTTCAAAATGTGTATAAATAAAACTCTCTTGATGATGTGCCAAACACCATTTGGCCATGATTGAACCACCACGAGAAACAATACCCGTAATGCGATCAATCGTCAGTGGCACATGATGCAAGCGCACGCCTGCATGAATCGTAAAATAATCCACGCCTTGCTCGGCTTGTTCAATTAGTGTATCCCTAAAGACTTCCCAATTAAGATCTTCAGCAACACCGTTAACTTTTTCCAAGGCTTGGTAAATTGGCACGGTACCAATTGGTACCGGTGAGTTTCGAATAATCCATTCACGAGTTTCATGAATATTTTTACCTGTAGATAGATCCATAATCGTATCCGCACCCCAGCGAATACCCCAAACCATCTTGTCTACTTCTTCTTCAATACTAGAACCTAAAGCTGAATTACCAATATTGCCGTTAATTTTCACCATAAAATTACGACCAATAATCATCGGCTCAGTTTCTGGGTGGTTAATATTGGCAGGAATCACCGCGCGACCTCGAGCTACCTCAGAACGAACGAACTCTGGGGTAATAATATCAGGGATTGAAGCGCCAAAACTTTCGCCTTTTTGCTGGCCTATTTGGTCTTTATAATCTTGCCATTTACAGTTTTCACGAATGGCAATATATTCCATTTCAGGCGTAATTATGCCTTGCTTAGCATAATACATTTGGGTGACGTTTTTACCTGCTTTGGCACGCTTAGGCGTTTTTAAAAATTCAAAACGTAGCTTGTCTAATTCTGCATTATCTAAGCGTTCATTTGAAAATGTTGAGCTCATTCCGTCTAACGTATCCGTATCACTGCGCTCATCAATCCAAGTTTCACGAATATTATCCAAACCTTTGCGCAAATCAATGGTAACACTTGGATCGGTATAAACACCTGAAGTGTCATACACGTGTACAGGGTCGTTTTTTTCAGCTAACTCACCAATAGTGTCTGTCAGTGTAATTTCACGCATAGGGACCTGAATATCGGCGCGCGAGCCTTCGACATAAATTTTGTGAGAATTAGGAAAAGGTTGGATAAACGCCTCTTTGACGCTTGACATACTTGTTAACGTTTCGCTTGATTGCTTCATTGTTGTATAATCGATGAAATTATTAGAATTTAAATTAAGATGACAATTTTAACCCATAGACCACGTCGTATGAGAAAACACGCATATACCCGTGAATTAATGCGTGAAAACACACTAACAATCGATGATTTAATTTTTCCAATCTTTGTTATTGAAGGTAAAAACAAGCGTGAAAGTATTGACTCTATGCCTGATATTGAGCGTCTAAGTATTGATCAGTTGCTCATTGAAGCTCAAGAATTAGTTGATTTGGGTATTCGTGCTGTTGCCTTATTTCCTGTTGTGCCTGAGGAGAAAAAATCCCTTGATGCAGCAGAAGCTTTTAATGAGCACGGACTTGCTCAACGCGCTGTACGCGCATTAAAAGCACAATTTAATGAACTGGCAGTCATTACCGATGTTGCGCTTGACCCATTCACCACACATGGACAAGATGGCCTGATTGATGATTCTGGCTATGTATTAAACGATGAAACCGTGGATGTTTTGGTAAAACAAGCTTTGTCGCATGCTCAAGCTGGCAGTGACATTGTTGCCCCTTCAGATATGATGGATGGACGCATTGGCGCAATACGCGAAGCATTAGAGGCTAATGATTTTATTCACATCAATATTCTGGCTTATTCGGCTAAATACGCCTCAAGCTACTACGGCCCATTCAGAGATGCAGTTGGCTCCGCGGCTAATTTAGGCGCTTCGAGCAAAGAAACCTATCAAATGGATCCAGCCAATTCTGACGAGGCCATTCGTGAAGTGGGACTTGATATTGATGAGGGCGCTGATATGGTGATGATTAAACCAGGCTTGCCTTATTTAGATATTGTTTATCGCATTAAACAAACCTTTGGCATGCCAACTTTTGCTTATCATGTAAGTGGCGAATATGCCCAGCTTAAAGCAGCCAGTATAAATGGTTGGATTGATGAAGAAAAAGTAGCGCTTGAAACTCTACTATCATTTAAGCGCGCAGGTGCTGATGGGATTTTAACTTATTATGCTAAACAAGCAGCTCAATGGCTGA